>NZ_JBVVQQ010000011.1:0-201800 GCF_055811135.1 Mesorhizobium sp. WSM4817
TGGCCCTGTCAATTCCAGCAGGAATAGTTGTCGGCAAGCGAACTGCGGCAATGCTGCACCCGACAGGATTCGAACCTGTAACTTCGTGCCGCGGGCATGCCCATTAAGGTCGAAGCCACCACCCGAGACGGCGAACTCCGGATATCCGTGTCTAATGCCGGAGAGCCCATTCCGCACGAGACAAAGCAGCGCCTGTTCCAGCCGTTCTAGCGAGGGGCCCCGATCTAGCCCTCAAGGTCTCGGGCTGGGACTCTACATTGCTTCGCAGATCGCTCAGGCACATCGCGGCACACTGTCCGTGACCTCTGATGTTGACCAGACGGTGTTCACATTTGTGATGCCGATTTCCGTCGGTACGCGGCAGTGAGCTTGGCTAATCCCCAATAGAGATTGTCGAAAGTACGGCAACTGCTAGTTACTCGCGCCTATTAAAGCTGGGCAGCAGATTGCCGCGCCAAAATGTTGCGCAAATTCGAGACTTGCCATTGGCCGTTGCGCGCGGTTCGAACGCCTCGATTGTTCAGGGCGATTGCCAGGCCACGCAGGCTGGTGATGCCGGACCGCTGGATGGAGGCGATGATCGGGAGCACGGTCTGGGCAAACCGGTTGGCTTCTTCGATCGACATCTTCCGACCCTTCGCCGCAGCTTCGGCGGTGTTGGTCGGACTACCGAGTTTTATGCCAGTGGTCTTGCGAGAGGCGAGGGCGGCCTTGGTCCGTTCCGAGATCAGCC
Source organism: Mesorhizobium sp. WSM4817 (assembly GCF_055811135.1). NCBI lineage: Bacteria > Pseudomonadati > Pseudomonadota > Alphaproteobacteria > Hyphomicrobiales > Phyllobacteriaceae > Mesorhizobium > Mesorhizobium sp. WSM4817. The sequence continues at coordinate 734 of NZ_JBVVQQ010000011.1, forward strand.
GCCGTTCTTCTTCTGCCAACGCGGCGTAGAGGTGCAGCATGAATGGATCAGCGTCGGCGCCGAGTTCGGCAACGATGAACGGCACCCGTTGCACCATCAGTCCGGCATCGTAATGCGACCGGCCGAACAGCCGCAATGGGGGGTCGGAACTTCCAGTCAACTCTTACGTGGGAAGGTCTTAAAGGGTCGACTCGAGCCGTTTCGCGAACGGCAGCTTTTGAGACGGGCCACGAATGTCGCGAAATGGCGCTAATTGCTCGTTCCCATCGACGAGACGAATGGCAGCATTCCACCCGTCTCGGCCATTGGCGACAGCCAGCTGGTTGAGTTTTGACTCTAATGCCGCAGAATCTTGCTCAGGAAGGCGCGGCTGCGGTCGGTCTTGGGGTGCGAGAAGAATTCATCCGGCGTGCCGCTCTCGACGATGGCGCCGGCATCCATGAACACCACGCGCTGGGCGACCTTGCGGGCAAAGCCCATTTCGTGGGTCACCACCATCATGGTCATGCCCTCCTCGGCGACCGCGACCATGACATCGAGCACTTCCGAGATCATCTCAGGGTCGAGCGCCGAGGTCGGCTCGTCGAATAGCATGATCTTGGGGCGCATACCGAGGCAGCGGGCGATCGCGACGCGCTGCTGCTGGCCGCCGGAGAGTTGTGCGGGATAGGCATTGACCTTGTCGGCAAGGCCGACCTTGGCAAGCAGCTCGCGCCCGGCCTTCTCGGCCTCGGCGCGCGGGATCTTGCGGACATGGATCGGCGCCAGCGTCACGTTCTCGAGCGCTGTCTTGTGCGGGTAGAGGTTGAAGGACTGGAAGACGAAGCCGATCTCGGTGCGCAGCCGCGTCATGTTGGTGGCGGGGTCGCCGAGGCGCTGGCCGTCGACCACCAGGTCGCCGTCGCGGATCGTCTCCAGCCCGTTGATGCAGCGGATCAGCGTGCTCTTGCCCGAACCGCTCGGCCCGCAGACGACGACCACTTCGCGCGGCTCGACGCTGAGCGTGACGTCCTTGAGCACATTGAGCGCGCCGAACCATTTGTTGACGCCGCGAAACTCGATCATGCCGGTACCATTTTTGCTGAGGTTCAGCGTCATATCTGCACCTCGCCATGGGCCGCACCCATGCGCTGCTCGAGCCGGCGCGCCAGCAGGATCAGCGGATAGCAGACGATGAAATAGCCGAGGCCGACGAGGAAGAAGACCAACAGGCCGTTCGGCACACGCTGCACCACCAGCCAGCCGACGCGGGTGAGGTCGGTGAGCCCGATGGCCGAAACGACGGAGGAATCCTTGATCAACAGCACATATTGCCCGACCAGCGGCGGCAGCACGATGCGCATCGCCTGCGGCAGCACCACCTGGCGCATGCGCTGCCAGCGCGACAGACCGGACGCCAGCGCCGCCTCGACCTGGCCGGTCGGCACCGAGCGGATGCCGGCGACGACGATCTCGCAGATGAAGCAGGCGGCCAGATTGGTCAGCGCGATGATGCCGGCAGTGAAGGCGTCGAGCTCGATGCCGAGTTCCGGCAGGACGAAGAAGATCAGGAAGATCTGCACCAGGAACGGCGTACCGCGGATCAGGTCGACCCAGGCGCCGATCACGCCGCTGATCAGCCGGTTGCCGCCGGTCCGCAGGATGCCGAGGCCAAAGCCGATCAGCGTGCCCAGCACCAGGCTGACCAGCGACAGCATCACGGTCATGCCGAGGCCGCGCAGGGCGAGGGGATAGCTGCCGGCTATGCTTTGCAGCTGCTGCCAGATCATGTCCGTGCCCCCGCGAGGCCGAGCCAGCGCCCGGACAGCGCCGCCAGTCCCTTCAGCCCGTAATAGAGCAGCAGGTAGAAGGCGGCGATGGTGATGAAACCTTCCGCCGGCATGAAGCGGTCGGAGGCGAGCAATTGTCCGGCGCGCGTCAGTTCGGCGACCGCGATCAGCGACAGCAGAGCGGAATCCTTGACCAGCACGATCGCCTGGCCGAGCAGCGGCGGGATCGTCACCTTGAACGCCTGCGGCAGGATGACGAAGCGCACGCGCTGGACATAGGTCATCCCCGAGGCGACGCCGGCCTCGACCTGGCCGCGCGGGATCGACAGAATGCCGGCGCGGATGATCTCGGCGACATAGGCGCCGCTGTTCAGCGACAAAGCAAGGATGCCGACGACGAGCTCAGGCAGGATGATGCCGAGCCGCGGCAGCCCGAAATAGAGGAAATAGAGCTGCGCCAGCAAGGGCGTGGCGCGCACCGCGTCGATATAGGCCTTGGCCGGCATGCGAAACAGCCGGCCGCGCTCCAGGTTCATGGCGGCGAGCACGATGCCGACGGCGAGCGCCCCGGCAAAGGCGAGGACAGACAGCCACACGGTCGTGACGAGGCCCTGCCCGAACAGCGGCAGATATTCGACAATGGTGCGGAAGCTGAAATTTTCGAGCATCGCTGGGCGGTGAATGGTGAATAGTGAATGGTTAAATAGGGAGTAGTGAATAGTGAATAGGGATTAGCGAATAGCGAGTAGTGATTAGCGATTTACTACTCACTATTCGCTATTCACTATTAACTATCGTCTACTCACTCTGCTCAGTGATCCTTCTTCCAGTCGTCGGAATTGACCCAGTAGTCGAGGTTCTTCTGCAGGCGGCCGTCGAGGCTGACCTGGTCGAGGAACAGGTTCATCCAGGTCAGCAGGTCCTGCTCGTCATAGCGCGTGGCGAAGGCCAGCGGCTCTTTCGACAGCATGTCCGGCATGATGGTGAAGCTGCCGGCCGGGTAGGCGGTCGACTGGCCCTTGACCGCCGAGACGTCGTTGACGCCGCAATCGGCCTGGCCGTTGTTGACGGCGTCGAGCAGCAGCGGGCCGCCGCCCTTGTAGCTCTTGATGTCGGCGTCGGGGAACGCCTTCTTGGCCTCCTTCTCGCCGGTGGCGCCGAGCAGCACGGCGATCTTGGTGCCCTTGGCCTTGCAATCCTCGGTGGATTTGAACTTGCCGTCGGCCTTGGTGAAGACGGTGCTGCCGGTGTACATGTAAGGCTTGGTGAAGGCGACCTTCATCGCCCGCGCCAGCGTCGGCGTCATGTCGGCGACCAGAAGATCGGCCTTGCCCGACAGCAGCGCCGGGATCAGGCCGTCCCAATCGAAATCCAAAAAGGTGATCTTGACGCCCATTTCCTTGGCCATCAGTTCGGCAAGCTCGACCGAACTGCCGGTGCGCTCGCCTGCAGCGCCGACCAGCGAGAAGGGTGGTCCCTGCGTCTGCACGGCAACGCGCAACTCGCCGCGCTTGGTGATCTCGTCGAGCGTTCCGGCACTGGCCGCGGCAGTGAGGCCGGCGAGCGCAAGGCCTGCGATGAAAAGCTTGGCAATAATCATTGGGCATTCCTCCTTGTTGTCGTTTGTTATTTTCACTTTGTTGTTCCACCCCTTTGGGGGTGCTTTTTGAGCGGCAGCGCCGTTGCCGGCGGCGGCCACCGTTCGAAAATCCTTCAGTCCCAGTCGATCGTTTCGGATACGCGTATATCGCGTCTGGCCAGTTCATCGAGAAAGCGGCCGTCGGGCACATGCAACAGCGGGTTGAGCAGGCCGGGCTCGGTAATTTCGCCCCGCGCCAGCATCTGCGCCACGATGCTGGCGGGATAGCCGACGCCGAGGCTCATGCCGAACAGGCCGGAGGCGAGGTCGCGTTCGATGACCAGGTCCGACATCACCGTCTTGCGGCGGCCATGTTGGGTGCCGGTAAAGACATTGCGCATCACGCAAAGGTCCTTTTCGTCGGCGCCGTATTGCAGTTGCGGGCCGAGCAGCCGGCCGAGAAATTCACGTGGGCTGGCGCCAACGCCGGGCACCTTGTCTTCGGAGAGGAAGCCAAGCTCCTTCAGCGGCGCCCAGAACGCCGACCAACCCGGCCAGCGCAACGAATAGCGGCCGGAGCGCTGCAGCCCCTTGGCGGCAGCAAGCATGCCGGCATAATTCGGCGCATCGCCATTGGGGAAGGCTTCCAGCCTGCCGAGCCCCGCGACCTCGATCTCGTGGATAAAGCGATTTTCATGTTGCTGGCCGGCCGGCACATCGACCCGCTTGCCGTTCTCGACCAGCACGCTGTCGCGGTTCTGGCTCATTAGAACCATGTCAAAATTCCAACTCACCTTGTAGCACAGCGGCTTGGCCATCGCCTTCGGCTCGGGGATACCGCCGCAATAGGAATCAATCGCCGTGATGGCGTCGAACTGACGGGCGGCGCGCGCGTAGAGCACAAGGTCGATGCCGGGGTCGAGCCCGCATTCGGTCATGATCGAAACGCCGGCCGCTTCCGCTGCCGGGGCAAGGTCGGCGATCGTCTTGCCGTAATTGGTGGTGACCAGCGGCGTGCGCGTCGTGATCGCGGCCTGCACCGCCTCGCGCATCAGCGGCTGCGGCAACAGATCGATGGCGGCGTCGACACCCGCCAGCACATTCGCCAACACAGGGGCGATCGCGCCTTCGGGCACGACGAAACGCACGCGGGCAAGGTCGGTCAGGCCGCCAAGCCGGGCTGCCCCATTCGGCGCAGTATCGACGCAGACGACCTCTTCGACATCGGCGCTGGCGACGAGATCGGCGATCGCCGCCCGGCCTTGCAGGCCGAGGCCGCCGAGAACCGCGATCTTCATGGTATTTCCTTTCGCCCAGTATCGTCGCGCCCAGTTTCGTCGCGCTTGGTCTCGTCCGACCAGCAGCCTTCGGGCAGGCTGACCCATTTGTTGCAGGAGGCCATGACGACGAACGTCTCGCTGCGCACGACTTCGCCTGGCTCGCCGGCGCCGGGGATCAGTTCGCTGGTGACGCGATAGAGATCGGCGACATCGCCGGCCACCGTGACGTCGACGATGATGTCGAAACGTCCGGTGACCACCGAGGCCGAGTTCACGAAAGGCAGTTCGGCGATGCGCTGCGCCAGTTCCCGGGCGCGGCCGCGCCCCTGCGCATTGATGCCGACGATCGCCGAGATCAATTCTGGGCGCTCGGTCAGGTTGAGCAGCCCGACGATCTTGAGCAGGTTGCGGTCAAGCAGGTTGCGCAGCCGCATGCGCACCGTCGGCACGGAGACGGCCATCTTCTCGGCGAGGCGATTGACGCCAAGCTGCGCATCCTGCGACAGCAGCTTGACCAGTCGCCGGTCGGTCTGATCGAGATGTTCCCGCAAACACTCAGGCTTTCATAAATGGAAAGAATTTATCGAGTTTTCTTTCTGATATGAAAACAGCTTAGGGTGTATCTTTTTAAATCGCAAGAGCGTTCGGGCCGAGGGCATGCCGACTAACGCGGCTTCTCGATCCCCGGAATGCCGCGAATCCGCTCGGCAAGAAAATCGACCAGCAGCCGGACCCTGGCAAAGCCCGCGCGTTCCGGGACGATCAGCATGCTCAGCGGAATGGGAGGCGGGGCGTAGTCCGGCAGGATCACTTCCAGCCGGCCGGCGGCGAGGAGATCATCGACAAGCCAGCGATGGGCAGGTGCGATACCGCGCCCGGCGACGAGGGCTTCGCGTGCGGCAAGCCCATGGTCGACCCGAAATCGGCCGCCAAAGGGCACCGCATGGCGGTCGCCGCCCGGCCCCTGCAGGGCGAGCGTGTCGCTTCCCGCGATGTTCGACATCCGGATCCCTTCATGGCCAGGCAGATCCTGTGGGACGGCCGGTCTGCCCCGCGCCGCCAGATAGGCAGGCGCCGCCACCAGCAGACGCCGGGAGTGGCCGAGCGCCCGCAGTTTCATCGAGCTGTCGGTGAGCGGACCGAGGCGAAGCGCGATGTCGACGCCCTCCCGCACAAGGTCGATGCGCTCGTCGGTGAGGCTGAGATCGACCCCGATGTCGGGGTAGCGGTCCTGAAAGGCGAAGATCAGCCGGCTGACGTGCAAGACCCCGAGCGCCGCCGTGCAGGATATCCGGATCGTGCCGGCCGACGCGCCGCGCGTGCCCCGTGCCTCGTCGCCGGCCTGCTCGACGAGGCGCAGGATCTGGACGCTGTCGGCATAGTAACGGCTGCCTTCATCGGTCATCGTGACACGCCGGGTGGTCCTGCTGAGCAAGGGCACGCCGACGGCGTCTTCGAGCTCGCGCAAATGCCGTGTGACCGTCGACTGTCCAACCCCGAGCTCGCGCGCCACCGCCGACAGGCTGCCGCGCTCGGCGACGCGAACGAAGGTGCGCATGCGCTCGAGGGTCACATCAGATCTATCCATTATTCGGCATATTCATATGCATTGCCTGGATATAGCGGATCACCCAGGGGCTGGCTACCTTCAGCGTTCACTGTCCTTCTTCGGAGTTGATCCATGAAAGTCCTGCTTGTTTTTGCTCATCCTGAACTGCATTCGCTCAACGGCGCACTGCGTGACGTCGCCATCAGGGAACTCGAGGCCCAGGGCCATGAGGTGCGGGTGACTGACCTCTATGCCGATGACTGGAAAGCTGAGGTGGACCGTGCCGACTTTCCGTCGTGGCCGCCCGAGCAACGCTTCCTGCCGGCTTTGGCATCCAAAAAAGCTTTTGCAACCAACAGGTTAACTGACGATGTTAAAGCAGAGATCGACAAGCTGCTGTGGGCCGACACGCTGATCCTCCAGTTCCCGCTGTGGTGGTACGCCATGCCGGCGATCCTCAAGGGCTGGGTCGATCGGGTGTACGCCTACGGCTTCGCCTATGGGGTCGGCGAGCATAGCGACAAGCGGTGGGGTGACCGCTTTGGCGAGGGAACGCTCGCCGGCAAGCGCGCGATGCTGATCGTGACCGCCGGCGGCTGGGAGGAGCATTATTCCGCCCGCGGCGTCAACGGCCCGATCGACGACCTGCTGTTCCCGATCAATCACGGGATCCTTTACTATCCGGGCTATGACGTGCTTCCGCCTTTCGTCGTCTACAGAGTGGATCGTTTCGGCGAGGCCGATTTCGAGCCTGTCGCGGAGCGGCTGCGCGAAAGGATGCGGACGCTCGAGACAACCCGACCGATTCCCCACCGGCAGCAGAATGGCGGCGACTACCACATCCCGAGCATGCAGCTCCGCTCTGAACTGGGCGACCCGGGCGCAGCAGGGTTCGCGCTTCACGAGGATCGCGCAACCGCGAAATCGGCTACGCCGCGTTCGACTTTGCGGGACGTGGCCTGACGCAGCATCCCGAGAAGATCGGGCAAGGCGCCGGAAGCCTACGGGATGAATCAGCGACCGGCCCGGAAGATCGCGACGGCTGCAGCCGTCAGTGCGGCATTGCCTGATGCCGTAGTGCCGTCCGGAAGCGCCTTGCCGTCTTCCAGCCCGACACGCGTCGACCAGGTGCGCTCCGCCGCCCGGTGCACGAACGGCCAGACCGTGGCGTCGGCGCCGTGCAGCAGGATGGCGCGGCGCAGTCCGGCGCGGTCGAGCACGGCGGCGATGCCGTCGCAGGCTTCCAGCGCCGCGTCCAGCGCCTGCTCGGAAATCTCGATCAGGATGCGCAGCACCTGGTTGCCATGGTCGAGGCGGACCAGGCGCTCGGCATCAGCGACCGAGGCGAGCCCGGCCTCGATGCCGATGCCGCGCTGCCGCAGGCTTTGCATGACCTCGGGCGCTGCTTTTTCGCTCAGATTGACCGAGGCGTAGTCAGGCAGCTCGCTCCAGCCGGCGATCGCCGCAAGTGTGCGCTCGTCATCATTCTCGATCCAGGCGCCGGTGGAGACGCCGATCAGCGTTCCCGGGCAGGCGCGGCGCAGCGCCAACACGGTCCGGTCCATCGTCGCCGGGGCAAGGCTTTCGCGGCCGTCGAACCCGCGTGCATGGACATGCAGCTCGGCCGCACCGGCGGCCACGCAGGCGGCGCCGTCACGCGCCATGGCGTCCGCGTCAAGCGGCAGCTGCGGATGGAAATCGGCGCTGCGCGCGCCATTGATGCAGGTCTGGACAATCATGAGAGTGGTCCGGTTGAAGTGGACCAAGTGTAGCGCAGGATGGCGAAAACCGGAATCGGGTTCGCGTCAGGAGAGTTGCTGCGGGAGGGACGTTTGCAGACGTTGGCGCTGCCCCTCATCCCCCTGCCGGGACCTTCTCCCCGTACAACGGGGAGAAGGGGCTGGCTGCAACCTCGGGCGCTCTTTCTGCAACGTTGGTTTTTGGCGAAATCTTCGGCGAAGGCTTCTTTCTCCCGGTTCTACGGGGAGAAATGCCCGGCAGGGCTGAGGGGCAGCGCCGACATTGGCCCTCTACCTCGAAAACTCGCTACGCACGATGCCGTGGCGCTGCAGCTTGTCATAAAAGGTCTTGCGCGGAATCCCCAGCGCTTCGATGGTGCGCCTGACGTCGCCCTCGTTGCGGTTAAGCGTCTCGCGGATGATGTCGGCCTCGTAGCGCTCCAGCCGTTCCGGCAGTTTCATGGCGGCATCCGGCTGGGCTGGGGCAGGGGATGCCACTCCTGCGTCTTCCTCCAGTCCAAGCACGAAGCGTTCGGCGAAATGCGCGAGCTCGCGTACATTGCCAGGCCAGTCATGCTCCCTGAGATGGCGGTGCACCGCGGCCAGCACCGCCGGCAGCGGACGCCGGAAGCGGGCGGCGGCGCGCTCGGCGAAGTAGAAGAACAGCAGTGCGACGTCGTCGCGGCGCTCGCGCAGCGGCGGAATGGAGATCGTCACCACGTTGAGCCGGTAATAAAGATCCTCGCGGAAAGCGCCGCGCTGGCGCGGATCGCCGAGATCGACCTTGGCGGCCGCAACGACGCGCAGGTCGACCGGCCGCATTTCGTTGGTGCCGAGCGGGGTGACCTCGCGCATTTCCAGCACGCGCAGCATCTGCACCTGTGTCGAGACCGGCATGCTTTCGATCTCGTCGAGGAACAGCGTGCCGCCGCTGGCGTGCTCGATACGGCCGATCCGCTTCTTCTGCGCCCCGGTGAAGGCGCCGGCCTCGTGGCCGAACAATTCGCTCTCGATGACCGTTTCGGGCAGCGTGCCGCAGTTCAGCGCAACGAAATTGCCCTTGGCGCGGCGACTCCAGCGATGCAAAAGGCTGGCCACCACTTCCTTGCCGGAGCCGGTTTCGCCGGTCACCAGCACGTCGACATCGGTGTCGGCGATCTGGCGCAGCGTGCGGCGCAGCCTTTCCATCGCCGGCGTCTGGCCGATCAGCGGCAGGCCGTCCTGCGCCTCTCCGGCCGCCTCGCGCAAGGCGCGGTTCTCCATCACCAGACGGCGCTTTTCCGCGGCGCGGCGCACGCTCTGCACCAGCCGGTCGGCGGCGAAGGGTTTGGTGATGAAGTCGTAGGCGCCGTCCTTGATCGCCTTGACGGCAACCGCGATGTCGCCATGCCCGGTCACGAGGATGACCGGAATGTCCGGGTCCAGCCGCAGGATCCGGTTGAAAAGCTGCAAGCCGTCAATCTCAGGCATGCGGATATCCGACACCACCACGCCGGCAAAACCAGTGTCGAGCCTGGCCAGCGCCTCGGCCGCCACCGAAAAAGCCGAGACCGAAAAGCCGGCAAGCTCCAGCGTCTGCGCGGTGGCCTTGAGGAGATCGCTGTCGTCATCGACCAAGATGACCGGCGCTGCGTCGTCGTTCGTCATGCTGCCTTGGCCACTATGCTGCTTTCAAGAGATGGATGGCGAAGCGGGTGCCGCTGCCGTCGCTCGAAACCTCGATGCGTCCGCCGTAGTCGGCGACGATATCCTTCGAGATGACAAGGCCAAGACCGAGGCCTTTTTCCTTGGATGTATTGAACGGCGTGAACAGCGATTTGAGAATCCCTGGCGGAATGCCAGGTCCGTTATCGGACACGCCGACCGTCACGCCGTCCGCGGTCTCCTCGACCGAAACCCGCACATGAGCGTCGTTGCGGCCGTCCAGCGCTTCAAGCGCGTTCTGGAAGAGGTTGATCAGCACCTGTTCGAGCCGGACCCGGTTGCCCATGACCTTGAGGCTCGGCGGTGGCAGGTCGATCGCCAGTGCGTCGAGCCGGCCGGCAAAGCGGCTTCTCAACAGCACGACGGCGCCCTCGATGACACCGCGCAATGCGACAGGCTCAGCGGCGGTGCGGCCCTTGCGGGCAAAGGCCTTCAATTCTTCGGTGATGGTGCCGATGCGCTCGGTCAATGCTGCGATGGCGCCGAGGTTTTCCTCGGCGGGCGCGGTCTGCTTCCTGTCGAGGAAGACGCGGGCGTTGTCGGCATAGGCGCGTATGGTGGCAACCGGCTGGTTGATCTCATGGGCGACGCCGGCGGCGACCTGGCCGAGGATGGCGAGGCGGTTGGCCTGGACCAGATCCTGCTGCACCACCTGCAGCTTGGCTTCCGTGCTGCGATGGTCTGATATCTCGGCCTGCAGCCGATCGCGGGCACGGCTCAGATCCTCGGTTCGTTCGACGACGCGGCGCTCGAGTTCGGTGCGCGCCGCCTGTTCGGCGGCGATCCGCATTTGTCCCGACTGCCGGCGCCACAACAGATACGCAGCAAGGCCGAGCAACGGGACCAAGACGCCAAGCGTAAGGAGCCGCATTTCACGGGCCGCGGCGGCGATCGGCGCCTCGGCCGGAACGAGATAGTCGAGCCGCCAGGGGGTCGAAGCAACCGGGGCTGAAAGCCGAAGATATTCCGCGTCGCTGCCGCCGGGCGTCACCGCGTGGACGATGGATGTGTCCGGGCTGAGCGCCTGCGGGCGCGTGATCGGCAACGGCATCAGCGGTGCATCACCGAACTGCTGGCTGTTCTGGATGGCGGCAAGATCAGACCCGGCAAGCGGCGCCGTCGTCATGAAGCGCCAGGACCGCACGCTGGTGATCAGAACGATACCACGCTCGTCGCTGACATAGGCCGGGCGGTTCACCTCGTGCCAGTCGGCCTCGAGCTGATCGAACTCCGCCTTGACGACGACGACGCCCAGCGCTGCGGCAGCATCGCCGACGCGGCGCGAGATGTAGAGGCCTGGGCGTTTGCTGACATTGCCGAGCGCGAAATATTCGGCGGTTCCGGATTGCATCGCCGCGGAGAAATAGTCGCGGAACCGGTAGTCGTTGCCGACAAAGCTGATCGGGTCGCGCCAGTTGCTGGAGGCGATCGCCAGCCCGTCGGTGCCGATGACATAGAGTACTGAGGCCTTGGTGCCGGAGACCAGCCCTTCAAGCTTGCGATTCAGCACATCGATTGCAGCAGCACTTTTCTGCGCCAGCGCGTCGCGCACCTGCTGGTCTTCCGACAAAAGCAGGGGCAGGGCGCGCGGGCTTTCCAGAACGGCGCGCAATAGCGCGACCTTCAGATTGGCGTCGGTGCGGCCCTGCGCCGCCAGTCCCCTGAGCTCCGTGGTACGGCCATAGAGACCGGCGCCGTAAAGTGCGGCCGTGGCCGTCGCAAGGGCGATGGCCGCAAACAGCAGCCAGGCACGGCGCGCTCGCCTGCCGAGTTGCTCGGACGTCGAAGGCAAGGCAGCGGCGGGGCGTTGCAGCATCGCCCATTTGTGCATGAATTCGCACAAAGCACAATTCGGCCATGCGAACATCCGCACTTTGTGTGTGTGCGAAACGAACTGCCAGTTCCGGAATACTCAATAAAATCAAAGCCGATAGGCTCTTTTCCGCGCACTTGGCACGGCAGTTGCAAACACGACTTCAGCGGTCACGAGGCTGCTGGGGGTCAAATGCAAACGCTCCGGGAGGTCGAGCTTTCGATCGGAGCACAATGGAGGACGTCATGCAGACAGCATTCGCTGCCGCCGCGCCGCGCGGCAAACTTCCGTTCTACCGGCATCTCTATGTGCAGGTGCTGGCGGCGATCGCCGCCGGCGTGCTGCTCGGCCACTTCTATCCCGAAACCGGCGAAGCGATGAAGCCGTTCGGCGACGCCTTCATCAAGCTGGTGAAGATGGTGATCGCACCGGTGATCTTCCTGACGGTGGCGACCGGCATCGCCGGCGTTTCCGACCTGCAGAAGGTGGGCCGCGTCGCCGGCAAGGCGATGATCTACTTCTTGGCATTCTCGACGCTGGCGCTTGTCGTCGGCCTCGTCGTCTCGAACGTCGTCCAGCCGGGCGCCGGCATGCATATCGATCCGGCCACGCTCGATGCCACAAAGGTGGCGACCTACACCGAAAAAGCGCACGACACCAGCATCGTCGGTTTCCTGATGAACATCATCCCCGACACGATCACCGGCGCTTTCGCAAAGGGCGACATCCTGCAGGTGCTGTTCTTTTCGGTGCTGTTCGGGCTCGCTCTTGCCGCGGTCGGCGATCGCGGCCGCCCGGTCGTCGATTTCCTGCAGGCATTGACCACGCCGATCTTCCGCCTCGTCGCCATCCTGATGAAGGCCGCGCCGATCGGCGCTTTCGGCGCCATGGCCTTCACCATCGGCAAATACGGCATCGGCTCGATCGCCAACCTCGCCATGCTGATCGGCACATTCTACCTGACATCGCTGTTGTTCGTGCTGGTGGTGCTGGGCGCGGTCGCCCGCTACAACGGCTTCTCGATCCTGGCGCTGATCCGCTACGTCAAGGAAGAGTTGCTGCTGGTGCTCGGCACCTCGTCCTCGGAAGCGGCACTGCCGGGCCTGATGGCCAAGATGGAGCGCGCCGGCTGCAACCGCTCGGTGGTCGGGCTAGTCGTTCCAACCGGCTATTCCTTCAACCTCGACGGCACCAATATCTACATGACGCTGGCCGCGCTGTTCATTGCCCAGGCGACCGACACGCCGCTCACCCTCGCAGACCAGATCCTGCTGCTCGCCGTCGCCATGCTAAGTTCCAAGGGCGCCGCCGGCATCACCGGCGCCGGCTTCATCACGCTGGCCGCGACGCTCTCGGTCGTGCCTGCAGTGCCGGTCGCCGGCATGGCGCTGATCCTCGGCGTCGACCGCTTCATGTCGGAATGCCGGGCGCTGACCAACTTCATCGGCAATGCGGTAGCGACCGTGGTCGTGGCGCGCTGGGAAGGGGAACTCGACCAGACCAGGTTCGCTGCCGCGATGGCCGGCGACTTGCCTGAAGAAGCCGATCTGTCGCTGCCGGGGCTGCAGGCTGCGTGACTGTTCAGGCCTGCCACCATACGGCCCGGAGCCGGTTCGCCGGCTCCGGGAAAGACGATCGGCCTTGTAAGGCGATCGTCGCAGGTCGTATCCTGCCGGTTGCCGCGCAATAGATTGGAGAAATCGGGTATGAGCGTGTATGAGCCGACGCGTCCGATGGACCGCTGCCCCTCCCACCCTGGAGCGCTGCTCGACGACATTATCCCGGCAACCGGAAAGACCAGGGTGGAAATCGCCAATCTGCTCGGAATCTCGCGCCAGCAGCTTTACGACATCATCCGCGAGAAGAAGCCGGTGTCGCCGGCCGTCGCCGCCCGCCTTGGAAAGATGTTCGGCGACGGCGCCGCGATCTGGCTCCGGTGCAGGCCGCTTATGATGCCTGGCACGCGGAGCGCGAAGTGGATGTCAGCGCCATTCCAACGCTGCATGCCGCCTGAGACGTAACAGGCTTGTGAGCCTTTGGTCTTGGCCTGGGGCTTGCTCCAGCCGCATTTGCGGGTCAGTATCCGCCATGCCTTCAAAGTGCCTGTCCGCTTCGGTCCCGACCTGATCGCGACCCAAAGCCTTTCCGCCAGGCTCGGTTGTCGTGTCATCCGAGCCGAACCGTCGGAGCCCTTGCTGCCGTCGACCATGATCTCGGCGGCAGCTCTTGAAGGCAATAGCGGCCTCAAAATGAAGTCGCAAAGCAACAGACGTGACCCGTCCTGACGAAAGGCGCGAGCCTTCTCCCAGGAATTTCGTGGGACGCGCTTGAAGAGGAACCAGGCCCGCGCGCGGGTTTGCTGAAACCAAAGCAAGATGCGAGGTCAAATGCGATGCAGTCTGTCCCGAGGATTCCGGTATCCATCATCATTCCGAACTACAATTACGCGCCTTTCCTCAAACGCAGCATCGATAGCGCCCTCGAGCAGGACTACGCGGATGTCGAAGTCATCGTCGTCGATGATGCCTCGCAGGACAATTCCACGACAATCATGGGATCATATGGGGAAAGGATCCTCGCGTGCCCGCGCGCGCAAAATGGCGGGCATGCGGCGGCGTTCAACACCGGGTTCGCGGCAAGCTCGGGCAAGATCGTCCTGTTCCTCGACGCCGACGACTATCTTTATCCAACCGCCGTCTCGACGATCGTCGACACCTGGGATGCGGCAACGGCCCAGGTGCAGTCCAGGCTGCATATCGTCGATGAACGACAAAGCATCAAGGACGTCTTTCCGCCGCCCGAACTGCCCTTCGACAGCGGTGACGTCATGCCGAAACTCCTGCACAAGGGCCGCTATCAGACGACTGTGACCAGCGGGCTGGCCTTTGATCGCACAACCCTCGAATCGATCATGCCTATACCGGAGGCGGAGTTCCGCCAGGGCGCCGATGGCTACCTTGTAACGCTGGCGCCCATGTACGGACACGTCCAGTCCATCGACGAATGCGTCGGCGCCTACCGGATCCACGGCGCCAACCATTCGGTGTTCGGTGAAAAGCTCGCCGAACGGGCACGCTGGCGGGTAACCCACGATTTCCGCCGCATGCAGGCGCTGTCGGACCAGGCTTCCGGGATCGGCTTGACGATTGTGCCGTCGGAGGCTGTCCGCCACGATCCGGTCCATCTGGAAGAGCGGCTGGCGTCGCTGTGCGCGGACAGGCGCCGGCACCCCGTGGCCAATGATTCCCGGCTGGCGCTTGGGGCGGCGGGCGCCGTCGCCAGCCTCGAAATGACCGCGTCCCTGCGCCGGCGCGCCGTCCTTGCCGCCTGGTTCCTGTCGGTCGGGGTGTTGCCGCGGAAAATGGCGACGGCGGTGCTGTCGTGGAAGCTCGACGCATCGTCTAGACCGGCATTCCTGAGCCGTCTGTCCAAGTCGATCCGCCACGCCATGGGGTAGAAGACCGTCGCCCGAAGCGGAGCGCATATCCGCTCGACAGTTGGCGGGACAGCGCCCCCTCTGGCCTGCCGGCAATCTCGCCCACTTGGGGGGAGATCGGCAGCTTCGGCGACGGCTCCTTTCTTCGGCGGTAGTGATTGGCGAAAGCGGAGATGTACGGCCAATCTCCCCCCAAGTGGGGGAGATGCCAAATGGTGGCAAAGAGGGCAGGACAGAGGGGGGCGCGAAGGATTGCCAACCTTTGACTTGATCGGTTTTTCCAAGCTTCGGTCGCCTCACTGCCCCCCGCGCAGCCTGACCACGGCACTGCGCGCCGCCAGCACCAGCACCGTGATGATGATCAGGATCACCGAGAGGGCGGCGATCGCCGGGTCGATGTTGTCGCGCAGGCCCATCCACATCAGCCTGGGCAGCGTGATGGCGTTGACCGAGGTGATGAACAGGGTGACGCCGATCTCTTCCCAGGACAGCACGAAGGACAGCAGGGCGGCAGTGACGATGCCGAATTTGATGTTGGGCATGATGATGCGGGTGGCCCGCTCCCACACGGTGGCGCCGAGACCGCGCGCGGCAAGGTCGATGCGCCGGTCGAGCTGGCTGAGCGACACCAGGATCAGCACCGTTGCGAAGGGCACCGTCATCACCGCATGCGCCATGGCGACACCGAGCCAGGTGTCGTAGCCGAAGAACGAAGAGACGCCGGAGATCGAGGTCAGCAGGAAGTAGAGCGTGATCGCCGAGACCACCGGCGGCACCACCATCGGTAGCAGCACGAAGCCGACCAGCGCGGCGGTGAAGCGCGGCTGGAACATCCACACACCGAGGCTGAAGCACAGCGCCAGCACGGTGGAAAAGGCGCTGCTGACGACGCCGATCCTGATCGAGAGCAGGATCGAATTGATCCAGCGCGGATCCTCGATCAGCGCCCGGTAGTGGCGCAGCGACAATGCGCCGGACGGCATCGCCAGCATGCGGGTGGGCGTCAGCGACACCGGAATGACGGCAAGCAGCGGCAACAACAGGAACAGCGCCACCAGGGCGGCGAGGATCAGCGAGACGGGGCCGGGGCGGTAGGTCGGCATCAGATCAGCTGCCTAGGCCTGACATAACGGAACACCAGCGCCATCAGTGCGCCGACGAACAGCACCAGTACGACGCTGATCGCCGCCCCCAGGCCCCAGTCCGGGCTCTGGAAGATGCGCAGATAGATCAGCTCGGCGATCATCACGCTGCGGCCGCCGCCGAGGATCGCCGGCGTCACGAAGAAGCCGAGCGAAAACACGAAGACGATGAGCGCCGAGCCGATGATGCCGGAGCGGGTCATCGGCACGAACACCGACCAGAAGGTGCGCATGCGGCTGGAGCCGAGCCCGCGCGCCGCCAGCAGCACGCGGTCGTCGAGGCTGCGCATCGAAGACGCCAGCGGAAACACGGCGAAGGGAATGAGGAAATGCGTCATGCCGACGATGACGCCGAATTCGTTGCGCACCAGCGTCAGCGGTTCCGAGATGAAGCCGATCGCTTGCAGCCAGGTGTTGAACAGGCCGCGATTGGAAAGCAGCGCCACCCAGCCGAAGGCGCGCGTCAGCACCGAGATCCAGAACGGCACCAGGATGCAGAATTCGGCGATCACCCGCTGCGCCGGCGTGCCGCGCACCCACACCACGGTGATGGCGTAGGCGGCGGCAACCGAAACAATCGTGACGATCGCAGCGATGCGCAGCGTGCGGACAAACACCGACTGCACCAGCGGGTCGCTAAGCAGCGTGCCATATTGCCCGAGCCCCGGCTCGGGCAGGGTGAAGCTCCAATTGACGACGCCGAAGAATGGCCAGGCGTAGGCGGCGCCAAGGAACAGCAGCAGCGGCGCCATCAACAGCGCCGCGCCCATCCTGTCGGAGAGATATGCTTTCATCTCGGCTCCGGTTATCCCGGTCTATCAGGCGGAGATGATCTTCGTGTATTCGTCGAGTGCGGCCCCGTAATTCTTGGCGTACCACTCCATGTCGAGCGGGATCTGCTTCTTCATGTTTTCGGGGTCGACCGGGTTGATGCGCTTCTTGTCGGCGGGGATCAGCGCGTCGGTGGCCGGATTGGCCGGACCCTGGCCGAGCTTGTCGAACATGATCAGCTGTTTTTCCGGATCCTGGGCGCTGGCGATGAACTTCATCGCCGCGTCCTTGCCGCCGGGATTGCCCTTGAGCACGGCGAGCGCGCCGGGCGAGATCAGGCCCTGGTCCCAGATGAACTTGATCTTGCCGCCGGAATCCTGCTCGATCAGCGAGGCTCGCGTCGACCAGACGATAGCCATCGAAGCCTCGCCGTCGAGCAGCACGCTCTGGCTTTCGGCGCCGCCGCCCCAATAGGCCACGACGTTTTCCTTGAAGGCGGCGATCTTGTCGTGCGCGCGCTTGAGGTCGAGCGGGTAGAGCGATGCCGGCGCGATGCCGTCGGCGAGCAGTGCCGCTTCCCAACTCGACACGCCCCATTTGTAGAGCGAGCGCTTGCCGGGGAATTTGGTCACGTCGAAGAAATCCGCCATGCCGGTCGGTGCCTGGCTGCCGAATTTCTCGGAATCGTAGGCGATGACATAGGAGAAGAAATAGGTCGAGGCCGCGTGTTCCCAGCCGAAGCCCTCGCGCATCTTCTTCTTGTCGACGATCGAATAGTCGATCGGCTCGAGCATGCCTTGCGCACCAAGCGTGATCGCCGAGAACGGATCGACGTCGACCAGGTCCCAGGTCGGGGCGCCGCTCTTGAACTGCGCAGCAATCGCGCCCTCGGTCGGGCCGGAGCCGTCCATCTTGACGGTGATGCCGGTCTCCTTGGTGAACGCCTGGCCATAGGCCGCGTCATAGGCGGTGATGGCGTCGCCGCCCCAGTTGACCAGCACCAGTTCCTTGGCTTGCGCGAAGGCGCCGGTCGAGCGCAGCAGCATCGGCGTGCCGGCCAGCACGAGCGCAGCCAGCTGCGTGAACTGCCGGCGCGAGATCTCGCCGCGCACCGCCCTGGCGGACAGTGTCTCGATGGCGTGTTTCCTGGTTTCGCTCATCTCTGAATTGTTTGTCATGTCAGTTCCCCTTTTTGTCGTTGATATTTCCCGAAAGCCAGCCTGGCGAATTTCAGCTTCGCCACGCCGATCGTCATTGTCCTCCGTCCGGAAGGAGGAAACCTTTCTCCGCAGGCCATGTCAGCCATACGGAATTGCCCTTGCTGAGTGCCGAAGCGGCGACCTCGTTCGGCACCGAGACCGTCACCTTGGCACCTTGGCGCGTCGTGAGATCGAGCCGCGTCGCAGCGCCGAGATAGGTCGAGGCGACCGCAGTCGCGGCGATGCCGTTCTCGCCGGCTGTCGCTTCGGGGGCGATCGACATGTATTCGGGCCGGATCGCCAGGATGGCGTTGCTGCCTACGGCGCTTGGATTGCCGCGCAGGGTGATGGTGCGGTCTTCGCACAGGCCGGTGGCGCCGTTGTCGGCGTTGCGAACGCTCTTCAGCGGCAGCATGTTGATCTCGCCGAGGAACTCGGCGACGAAGCGGTTGGCCGGCCGGTCGTAGACCTCGTCAGGCGCCCCGACCTGCAGCAACTTGCCGTGGTTGAAGATGGCGACGCGCGACGACAGCGCCAGCGCCTCGCTCTGGTCATGGGTGACGAAGACGAAGGTGGTGCCGGTTTCCTGGTGCAGCCGCTTCATCTCGGCCTGCATCTGGCCGCGCAGGCCCTTATCGAGCGCGGAGAACGGCTCGTCGAGCAAAAGCACACCCGGCTCGAAAACCAGGGCGCGGGCCAGCGCCACGCGCTGCTGCTGGCCGCCGGACAATTGCGACGGCAGTTTCTTCTCGTGGCCCTTCAGCCCGACGCGCTCGACCATCTCACTGACGCGACGCTTGATCTCGGCCGCCGACTTCTTGCGCACCTTGAGCGGGAAGGCGATGTTGGCCTCGACGCTCATATGCGGGAACAGGGCATAGCCTTGGAACACCATGCCGGCGGCACGCT
The DNA here is from genome assembly GCF_055811135.1 of Mesorhizobium sp. WSM4817. NCBI lineage: Bacteria > Pseudomonadati > Pseudomonadota > Alphaproteobacteria > Hyphomicrobiales > Phyllobacteriaceae > Mesorhizobium > Mesorhizobium sp. WSM4817. The sequence continues at coordinate 19,624 of NZ_JBVVQQ010000011.1, forward strand.
GCTCGGCCGGCCGCTCGGTGATATCGACGCCGTCGCTGTAAAGGCGGCCGTCGGTCGGCTGCACGAAACCGGCAAGGATCATCAGGAAGGTGGTCTTACCCGAACCCGACGGCCCGAGCAGGGTCAGGAACTCACCGCGGCCGATATCGAGCGTCAGATCGTCCAGCGCACGGAACGAGCCGAAGCTCTTGCCGATCCCGATTGCCTTGATCTCTGCGGCACGGCCGGGTTGCTGCATCCTGCCTTGTCCTCAATGCTGATCGAAATCGTAGGCAGGGCGGCGGCTCACCGCAACCGAATAGTTTTCGCCTGACCGGCAAATTTGATTCATCTATGGCGCCAATCTCCCCCCTCGAAGGGGGAGATGGCCGCAAAGCGGCCAGAGGGGGTCGGTCCGACTGGGCTCGGCCTGCTGCTGCAGATGGAGGCGGGGCTTCACGCGCGGCGACCCCCTCTGTCGCCTTCGGCGACATCCCCCTCGAGAGGGAGATTAGCTAATCTCCGACAGTTTCGACCTCAGCCACCTCCCGAACGCCTCCAGCACCGGATGCGCCGCCTTGGCATGCTCGGAAACGAGAAAATACGAGCGTGGCGAACTGATTGCGATGTCGAAGGGGCGCACCAGCCGGCCTTCGCTCAGCGCCCGGCGGCTGGTCAGTTCGTCGCCCATGGCGATGCCCTGGCCGGCGATGGCGGCCGAAAAGACCAGGTTCATGTCGGAAAAGAAGATGCCGCCCTCGGTGTCGGGATTCTCGACCTTCGACAGCGCCAGCCAGCGCGCCCAGTCCTCGGTGTCGCCGAGATGCAGGAGATTGGCGCGCAGCACGTCGGCCGGCCTGGAAAACCCGCCGATCTTGTTGAGCAGCGTCGGGCTGCACAGCGGCGTGAACGAGATCTCGCACAACAGCTCGACCGCCCGGTTCGGCCAGTTGCCGACGCCGAAGGCGATGAAGGCGTCGGCCTCGGCATTGCTGACGTCGTCCAGCCGCCGCGGCGTCAGGATGCGCAGCGCGACATCGGGGTACATCTGCCGGAATTCGCCGATGTGCGTGCACAGGAACAGCGAGGCGAAGCCCGGCGTGCAACTGACGCTGAACGAGCCGCCGACGCCGGTGCCGGCATGGCGCGTTACCGCATCGCCGAGCACCGTCAGCGCCTTGCGCACGTCACTGGCGTAACGCTGGCCGCGCGGCGTCAGCGCCACGCCCTTGCCGATGCGCTCGAGCAGGTCGAAGCCGAGATCGCGTTCGAGCAGCCGCAATTGGTGGCTGACCGCGCTGCGGGTCAGATGCAGTTCGTCGGCGGCGCGCCAGACGCTGCCGTGGCGGGCGAAACTGTCGAGGGCGCGCAGCGCCTGCGTCGAGGGAATCCTCAAGAGGTGAACCGAATTTGCATGAGCCGGGAAAACATATCACTTTTTGGCGAGGCGCTTCACTGCTTTCTTTGACCGATGGAGGATCCGGTGACGAACTCGGCTCAAGCGACCGCGCTTGCCTGTCTGGACGACATCCAGCCGTCGCTGTCGGCATGGACGCGGACGATCTTCGATTTCGGCGAGACCGCCTGGCGCGAATACCAGTCGGCCGCCTGGTATGTCGAGCGTCTGAAGCACGAGGGCTTTTCGGTCGAGGAAGGCTCCGGCGGGATGCCGACCGCCTTTTGCGCCCACTGGACCAACGGCGCCGGGCCGACCATCGGCATGTATGCCGAGTATGACGCGGTGCCGGGCAATTGCCAGGATGCGGCGACCGTGAAGCGACCGCGTCCGGGCCTTGGCGAACAGGCCGGAGGCCACACCGATCCGCATTCCGGGCTCGGCATTGCCAGCCTGGGCGGGCTTTTGGCGACCAAGGCGGCGATGCAGCGGCACGGCATATCGGGCATGCTGCGCTTCACCGGCGAGCCGGCAGAGAAAGTGCGAGGATCGAAGCCGATCCACGCGGCAAAGGGCTACTACGATGGCCTCGCCGGCATGATTTCCTTCCATCCCTTTTACATGCTGCCGCTCTGCAACACCGCGCGCTGGGATACGCATTGCGGTGCGGCCTATGCGATGATCTACCGCTTTGTGTGCGACGAACCCGAAAATTGGGTTCGCGCAAGCGATGGCGCGCCAATCCCGCAGGCGCATTCGGCGATCAGGGCTCCCGGCGCCAATGACGCGCTCATGATGATGTACATGGCGTCCAAGGCGCTGCGCGATTCCATGCTGCCGCATCAGGGCGGCTGGTCGATCAGCGAGGCGATCCTGACGGCAGGACAGGCGACCGCCGACAATCTGCCGGCGGGTCTGGCCGAGATCCAGTACATGATCCGCGTGCCGACCTTGGCGATGGCTGAGCAGGTGACCGCCGTGCTCGACCGCAATGCGGAAGCCGCCGCTAAGATGAGCGGCTGCCGCCATGAGCGGCACTGGGTATCGAAGTCGCGGCCGGGGCTAGCCAATCACGCAATGTCAGGCATCGTCTATGACGCGCTGTCGACCGTCGGGCCACCGCGCTGGGACGAGGCGGCCAAGGCGATCGCCCGCGAAATCCAGGTCAATGCCGGCGGCGCGGCGACCGACGAGCCGTTCATCGCCGAGTTGGAGCAGCTGATTGCGCCTGAGGAGGCGGAGGCGTTGCTGCGCCGCGACCTGCCGCCGTCGCAGCTGAATTCGACCTCCGACGATTACACCGACATGTCGTGGCAGACGCCGACGGCGCGGTTCTATGTCGCCCGACCGGCGCTGCGTTGCGAGAGTGGCCACGCCTACCCGTCCTGGGCGATGAATGCGCTGGGCGGCATTTCCGCCACCATCGATCCGATGGTTGCCTGCGCGTCGAAGACGATTGCGTTGGCAGCCCTTCGCCTGCTGGAAGACAAGGCGGCCCGCGACGCGGCGATGGACGAATTCGTCGCCCGCACCGGCGGCGGCATTGGTGGCAGCAATTGGCTGGCGCCGCTCTGCGACTACGAACCGCCGATCCATTTCCGCTGGCCGGAATATGTCACCACCCCGCGCGGACGGGAATGGTGGATACCAAGCAATCAAGCCGCGTGATCACTCGAAGCCAGGAGAAATCCCATGACCGTCCATGACCGCATCGTAGCAGAACCGTTTTCATTGCAGCGCCGCAACCCGGCCGGCGGCACCAAGCCATTGACCGCCTGGGGCTTTGCCAACGAGACCGACGTCCTGACCGACGTGCTGCTCGGTTCGCCGAATTTCCTGCGGCATCTCTCGACCAGCTCGCTATCGCGCAAGCATTTGCGCGAGGCGCCGTGCAACGTCCAGATTGCGCAGGCGCAGCACAAGGACCTGGTCGCCGCTTACGAGCATTTCGGCGTCAACATCCACTGGCACGAGCCGACGCCGGAGCTGCCGATGCAGGTCTATTCGCGCGATTCCAGCGTCATGACGCCGTATGGCGCCATCATCACCGCGATGTCCCAATGGTGGCGGCGCGGCGAGAACTATGCGGCGATCCGCACCTATGAGAAGCTCGGCATTCCGATCTACGACATGGTCACGGCGGGCACTTTCGAGGGCGGCGACTTCAACGTCATCGAGGACGGCGTGGTGCTGATCGGCTGCGGCGGCGCACGCACCCAGGAGGAGGGCGCTCGCCAGGTCCAGGCCTGGTTCGACAAGGAGGGCTGGGAAACCCGCATCGCCTTCATAGACGAATATTATGTCCATATCGATCTGATGGTGGTGCCGATCGCCGAGAAACTGACCGCCGTCTGCCTCGCCTGCACCGAGCCGGGCATCGTCGACTGGCTGAAGGGCAAGGGCCACGAGATCATCGACGTGCCCTTCCAGGACACGATGGCGCTCGGCTGCAACTTCATGTCGCTGGGCAAGGACCGGGTGATCGCGCCGACATCCAGCCAGACGCTGATCGGCCAGCTCAAGGCGCGCGGCTTCGAAGTGGCGGCGGTCGACATGAGCGAGGTCTCGAAGACCGGCGGCGGCATCCACTGCATGGCGCAGGCGCTGAAGCGTGTGCCGGCCTGAGGGACCGCCCTTTAGCCCGGCCGCTTCCGCGAAAGCGCCATTGTCAGCAACGTCGATCCCGCCTGGCTCGCGGCACGCCTACAGCACGATGAGCTTTCCCTTGCGCAGACGCTTGGCGCAACGATAGGCGAGATCGGCGGCGACCATGTCTTCCATGGCAATGCCCATCGCCTTGTAGGTGGTGATCTGTTGATCCGAAACACGGCCCGGCGCGCGGTCGAGCAGCATGGCGCCAAGCTCAGTGCCGAAATCCGGGTCGAAGCCGGCAAGCTCGCAAGAACCGACCGGGGTCGGTTCGAACGCATCCCTGGTCTCGACAAAAAGACTGGATTTGCCGATGAGCTCGATCGGCAGTTCACCGCCGGGTGGTGCCACCCCGACCGACGAGACGTGCGTGCCCGGCCGAACCCAGTCTGCCTCGATCACCGGCTCGTAGGAATGCGTCGCCAGGCACACCACGTCGGAACTGCGCACTGCCGCCTCGAGGTCGGCGACCGCCACCACCGACGGATGCAGCCGGGCAAGCGCTGCCGCATCGTCGAAGCTCTTCGAAGCGACCCGGATTTCGGCAAAGTCGCGCACCAGCGGCAACAGATGCAGGTGCTGGTTGGCCTGCACGCCGGCGCCGACCACTGTCGCTATCCTCGCGTCCCGGCGCGCGAGCGCGCGCACCGACAGCACGGCGGAGCCGGAGGTTCGCACCGCGGTTATGAAGGTGCCGTCCATGATGCAGACCGGCAGGCCGGACAGCGGATCGAACAGGCTGATGGTGGCGAGGTGGCTGGGCAGGTTCTTGGCCAAATTGCCTTCGAAGACGTTGACGACCTTGACGGTCAGGTTCATGCCCTCCATCCAGGCCGGCATGGCGAGGCTGTAGCCGGCCCCTGGGATGTTGAGCTGTGGTCGGGGTGGATTGACGACCTTGCCTTGTGACAGCGCCTTGAAGCCGTCTTCCAGAACATCGAGAAGCTGGCTGAGATCGATGCACGCCATCACGTCGACTTCGCTCAGCACCAGGATCTCGGTCGCTCCCTTGCTGATTTCCGCCGCACTCCTGCCGGCTGGGCTGAACGCTTCCTTGGTCATCTTGCACTCCTTTTGTTTGTCGAAATCGGCTCACCACGTTTGCTTTGAGTGGGTGAGGGAAGCGCAGGCTATTGCGAGGTTTTATGTGATGAAATACGTTGATTTTGATATCTCTGCGTGAAATCAGCACACAAATCCCTGAGATAGAGTGGATTGTGAAAATGGACGACCTCGACCAGATAGACCGCAGCCTGCTCCGGCTGCTGCAGGAGGATGGGCGCCGGACGACGCTTGATCTTGCCGGGCGTGTCGGCTGTCGCCGACCGGAGCCAGCCAGCGGGTGAAGCGCCTGTTCCGCGACGGGTTCATCACCGCGGTCAGGGCGGTGCTCGATCCGCGCAAGGGCGGCCGGGGAACGCTGGTGTTCATCGAGGTCCGGCTTGACCACACGGCGCGGCATGTCTTTGACCGTTTCGCCGAAGCCGTGGCGAAGGCTCCGGAGGTTCTGGAGTGCCATATGGTGGTTGGCGGTTTCGATTATCTGGTGAAGGCGCGGATCGCCGATATGGCGGTGTTCAAGGATTTCCTGCAGCGGGTCATCCTGCCACTGCCCGGCGTGCGCGAAACGCACACCCTCGCCTCCATCGCCGATGTCGAGCCGAACGCCCTCTTGCCGGTGTGATCAGTGGAGGAGGGGAACGCTGTTCAGGACGACCTGCACGCATCTTCGCCATCCTGTCGCTCCCTGGCGCGCCTTCCGGTGCAGAGATGCCGGAGACCGGCTCTAGCCTTGCGCGGTCAGCAGGTTCGCATCGCGGGCCAGCCGCCACGCACCATCAGCCTCCTTGCGCAGGAGCGTCAGCGTATATCCCGATTGACGCACCGGCTTCCCGTTCGGCGGCGTTGCGGTCATATCGATACGACCGCGCATGAAGGCCCAGTTGCCAAGAAGCTGTAGTTCAACGATCTCGTTCGTGCCGTCGACATGAACGCCGGCCATCTCCTGCGCGGCTGCCGCGAAGATCTCCTTGTCGAAGGGCTCCCGGCCGGGAACCATGAAGATCGCGTCGTCCGTCATCAAGCCGAGGACGGTCGCGGTGTCTCCACGCTTGCTCGCATCCATCCACGTCTCGACCAGCTTTCGGATTGCTCTTTCGTCGTCCGTCATCCGTTGTCTCCCTGGCTTCTCGCCGTCATCGATACCGCACGGCGCTCCTCCATCGCCGCAACATAGGGCTCAGATCGCTCTCGTCATCGATTGCAGGGTTTTATCGACGTCACGCTGGGTGGGATGGTCCGTGAAACGGCAGGTCCGCGCGCTCTACGCCTATCTCCAACCGCCCGAGGCGGTGATGCGCTCGCCGCTCAGCCAGGATGCGTCGTCGGAGGCGAGGAACACCGCGATGCGGGCGATGTCGTCGGGCTGGCCGAAGCGGCCGAGCGGGGTCATGGCGATGACCTGCTTCTCGAACTCGCTGCCGACGATGCCGATCCGCTGCAGGCCCTCGGTGTCGACGCCGCCAGGCGCGATGGCGTTGACGCGGATGTTGCGGGCGCCGAGCTCTCTCGACATGGAGAGCGTGATCGAATCCACTGCGCCCTTGGTGGCGGCGTAGACCAGCGAGTTCGGCTGCGGGTTGAGGCTGGCGACCGAGCTGATGTTGATGACGCTGCCGCCTCCGGCGCCGAAATGGTTCACCGCTTCCCGGATGGTCAGGATGGTGCCCAGCACATTGGTGTCGAACTCACGGTGGAATTCGGCCTCGGTCACCGCTTCCAGCGGCTCGAATGCGAAGACGCCGGCATTGTTGACCAGGATGTCCACCGCGCCGAACGACGATTTGGCGGCCTCGAACAGGCGGCGCACGTCGGCCACTTGCGACACGTCGCCATGGACGGCAACGGCTCGGCCGCCTGCGTCCTTGATCTCGGCAACGACGCGGTCCGCACCTTCCCTCGACGAGGCATAGTTGACGACCACGGCGGCACCGGCCGCCGCAAGACCCTTGGCGATGCCGGCGCCGATACCCTTGGAGGCGCCGGTGACGATGGCGACCTTGCCGTTCAGCTTGCTCATCAATCTCTCCTTTGTCGATGATGAGCGGTATTTAATGGTGATCGGATAGCGTATTTAGGGTCACCTCGATCGGTTCTTTCGTGCCTGGAATTCTTGAATGACCACCATCCTCGAAAGGACCGCCGGTCTCGTCGCCTTCGTGCGCACGGTCGATGCCGGCTCGTTCCATGCCGCCAGCCGGCTGGTCGGCTCCAGCCCGTCGGCGGTGTCGAAGAGCGTGGCGCGGCTCGAGCGGCGGCTGGGCGTGCGGCTGATCCAGCGCTCGACGCGCCGGCTGGCACTGACCAGCGAAGGCCTCGCCTATTACGAGCGGGTCGCGCCTTTGCTCAGAGCGCTGGACGATGCCGAGGACATCGTCCAGATGGCGGATACCGCGCGCGGCCTGCTGCGCGTCACGGCATCCGTCGAACTCGGGCGCGGCCTGATTGCCTCATGGGCACAAGCATTCCTGGCGCAGCACGGCGAACTGAAACTCGAGCTCAGCGTCACCGACCGTCACGCCGACCTGATCCGCGAAGGTTATGATGTAGCGGTGCGCATGGGGACGCTGTCGGACACCGGGCTCATCGCGCGCAAAATCGCCAATCTGCCGATCGTGCTGGTGGCCCCGCCGGCCTATGTCGAACGGCGCGGCCGGCCGGCATCGGTCGAGGCGTTGCAGAGCCACGACTCCGTCCGCTATCAGATGGCCGGGCGGCCTTATCCGGTCACCTTCGCCGACGGCGCGGTGATCGTGCCGAACGGGCGGCTCGATACGGACGACGGCGGCGCCATCCGGCAAGCGGCGCTGGCCGGAGCCGGCATCGCGCATCTGATGCAGTTTGCCGTGCAGGACGATCTCGACACCGGCCGTCTGGTCCGCATTCTACCCGAGGTCGCGATGCCGACTATGCCGGTGCACATCGTCCATGCGTATGGGCGACAGCTACCGGTCCGCGCCCGGCGGTTCGTTGAGTTCCTGGCGGGCCGGATGGCGGTGCTGACGCGATAGGGCGGGAGCTCCGTGGCAAAGACAGCGGCGCTTCGTCGATGGCCATGCGGTAGCCTTTGAGCGTCGCTGCGTTGAAGTTGAATATTAAGCGTTGGCGCGGCGCGACGTAACGAGAATACCTGTCATCGAGCTAAAACGTAATCTCCACCGAAGCGGCGCTGCGGTTGGCCGGCCCGTGAAAGACGGCCTCGATGTTGTTGCCGTCGGGATCGAGCAGGAAGGCGGCATAGTAGCCGGGATGGTAGTGCTGCCGCTCGCCGGGTGCGCCATTGTCCGTGCCGCCGCCATCGAGGCCGGCCTTGTAGAAGGCGTCGACCATCGCGCGGTCCTTTGCCTGGAAGGCAAGGTGGTGGCGCCCCGTCAGTTGCCCGCTGGCCGCCCGGCTGTCGATGCTGGAGACGAACAGCTCGTCGGCCCAGAAATAATCCTCGGCGCTGCCGCCGATCGGAATATCGAGCACCTTGAAAACCGCCTCGTAGAAGCGGCGGCTGGCCTTGAGATCCCTGACCACCAGCTGGACGTGGTCGATGAGACGGCCGCGATGAAGTTCCATGCCTGACAGCTCCTGATCGCCAGGTTGGAAATCTAGCTCAGGACGGTGCACGGTCAATGCAATGGAGCAATTGAATGGCGCGATTTCCTGACTGGATAAAAAATGCAACCGGATTGTAGGATTCGAAATGTCGTCATCGTCCTTCGGACGCAAGCGGTGTGACGAAGCTTGAAAGAAGTCGCGCCGTGTCCAAACGATCTCGGGAGAAAAATATGAGCCTTTCCTATCGTTGGGTCATCGTCGCGGCAGGTGCTGTGATGACCTGTGTCGCCCTCGGGGCGATGTTCTCGCTGGCGATCTTCCTGGAACCGATGGCGCTCGACACAGATTGGTCGCGCGCCGGCATATCGAGCGCTATGACGCTGAACTTCCTGGTAATGGGCCTCGGCGGCTTCGCCTGGGGCGCCATTTACGATCGCTACGGCGCCCGCATCGTGGTGATGACAGGTGCGTTGCTGCTCGGGCTGGCGCTGGTGCTGGCCAGCCGCACCGGCTCGCTGCTTGTCTTCCAGATCACCTATGGCGTGCTCGTCGGCCTCGCGGCAAGCGCCTTCTTCGCGCCGATGATCGCGCTGACCGCCGCTTGGTTCGACACCAATCGCAGCTTGGCCGTTTCCCTGGTCTCGGCGGGCATGGGCGTGGCGCCGATGACGATCTCGCCCTTCGCGCAATGGCTGATCACGGCCTATGACTGGCGCACCGCCATGTTCGTCATCGGCGTCGCGGCATGGGCGCTGCTGGTGCCGGCCGCATTGCTGGTGCGCCAGCCGCCCAAGCCTGCCGCTGAAGACGCCGCCGCCGATATTGCCGCCAACGATACCGGCATGTCGGTTCCACAGGCGCTGCGCTCGCCGCAATTCATCGTTTTGGCACTGACCTTCTTTGCCTGCTGCGCGGCGCATTCCGGACCGATCTTTCACATGGTCAGCTATGCCATGCTGTGCGGCATAGCGCCGATGGCGGCGGTCAGCATCTACAGCATCGAGGGCCTGGCGGGCTTAGGCGGCAGGCTTCTATACGGCGTGCTTGCCGACCGGCTGGGGGTCAAGCCGGTGCTGATTACCGGTCTGGCGATACAGTCCGTGGTCATCGCAGCCTATCTTGCGGTCAGCGAGCTTGGTCAATTCTACACGCTCGCCGTCATCTTCGGCGCCACCTATGGCGGCGTGATGCCGCTCTATGCGGTGCTGGCGCGCGAATATTTCGGCCAGCGCATCCTCGGCACGGTGTTTGGTGCCGTCACCATGCTGTCCAGCATCGGCATGGCCTTCGGCCCGCTCGCCGGCGGCATGGTGTTCGATGCCTATGCCAGCTATTCCTGGCTGTTCATCGGCTCGGCCCTTGTAGGGCTCGGCGCGGTGGCGGTGGCGGTCGCCTTCCCGCGGCTGCCGCGCAGGGAATTGCAACCGGCGTAGGGTTGGTGAAGAGAGGACGCAGGGGGTCGAACGTGGACATCGGCTATGTCAGCTTTTGACCCCCAAGCTGCGAGGCGTTCATCGGCAGCGATAGGAGCCGGGTCAAGACTGTGCAGGATCCATCTCCCTTTATTACGATCATGATGCAACGCAGCGCATTCACCTCCAAATGTCGATTGCCGGTAGGCTGAGGTTCGGACGAAAACCGTCAAAGAATGGCAAAAGGGGCTTTCATGGATCGTGCGCCGCGCACTCACGCGACTATTTCAGGTCCGTTAACATTTTGTGTTTTCGGCGCAGCATTTTTTTCCTATCCTCCGCCCAGGGCTTTGCGCATTCGATTGCGTGAAGAACTGGCGTGAGGATCCCAAAAATGCCGCAGGCAAAGCGAGTCTTGGTGACGGGGGGCGCAGGTTTTCTGGGATCGTTCTTATGCGAGCGGTTGCTTGCTGAAGGCCACGAGCTTGTATGCGTCGACAATTTCTTCACAGGAAGTCGGAGAAACGTCTCGCATTTGCTCGACAACAGATCCTTTGAGATCATTCGCCACGACGTGACATTTCCGCTCTACGTAGAAGTTGATGAAATATACAACCTTGCTTGCCCGGCAAGCCCGGTCCACTATCAGTTCGATCCGGTCCAGACGACAAAGACCAACGTCCATGGGGCGATCAATATGCTGGGACTCGCCAAGCGGGTTCGCGCAAAGATCCTTCAGGCGTCCACGTCTGAAGTCTACGGAAATCCCGAGATTCACCCGCAAACCGAGGACTATTGGGGCAGGGTAAACCCGATAGGTCCCCGTTCCTGTTACGACGAAGGCAAGCGGTGTGCCGAAACCCTGTTTTTCGACTATTGGCGGCAAGACAGGCTGCGGATCAAGGTAGCGCGCATCTTCAACACTTACGGTCCGAGGATGCGTCCGGACGACGGCCGCGTCATTTCCAACTTCATCGTGCAGGCACTGCAAAACAAGCCGATAACCGTGTACGGCACCGGCGAGCAGACACGCTCATTTTGCTACGTCGACGATCTCATCGACGGTCTGGTTCGCCTGATGAACACGGCCGACGATGTTACCGGCCCGATCAATCTCGGCAACCCGGTCGAATTCACGATGCTCGAACTCGCCAATCTCGTGATCGAACTTACCGGAAGCCGATCCGAGATTAGGTTTTTACCTTTGCCCGTCGATGACCCAAGGCAGCGACAGCCTGATATCGGGTGCGCCTTGCGCGAGCTCAATTGGAAGCCAAAAATCGCATTGCGCGACGGTCTCGCCACGACTATTGCCTATTTCGAAGGCTTGGTCTCGTCGGGATATGCTCGGTCCGCTGCAGCCGAATGAAAACAGTCTTGGTCACTGGCGGGGCGGGCTATATCGGCTCACACTGCTGCAAGGCATTCGCCGAATCCGGTTGGTCGGTCATTGCCTATGACAACCTCTCGCGCGGCTGGCGCGATGCGGTCAAATGGGGACCGCTTGTCGAGGGCGATATTTGCGATCGCGTAGCGGTGGCAGCAGCGCTGCACCAGTATCGGCCGGATGTGGTGGCGCATTTCGCCGCTTACGCCTATGTCGGCGAGTCCGTCGAGCGCCCGGAACTCTACTACCGAAACAACAGTTTTGGGACGCTGGTCTTGCTCGAGGAAATGCTGAAGATCGGCGTCGACAAGCTGATCTTGTCGAGCACCTGCGCGTCTTACGGCGTTCCGATTCGTTCCCCGATTGACGAAACGCATCCGCAGTCGCCCATCAATCCCTATGGATGGTCGAAATTCATTGTAGAACGAATGGTGGACAATCTTTCGGATGCCCATGGCCTCAACGCGGTTGTGCTTCGGTATTTCAACGCGGCCGGATGTGATCCGGACGGCGAGGTCGGTGAGCGGCATGAACCGGAAACGCATGTCATTCCGCTCGCCATCGAGGCGGCGGTCAGGTCGGGCCGGATTTTTACCATTAATGGCACCGACTTCGACACAAGGGACGGAACCGCGGTGCGGGACTATGTCCACGTCAGCGATCTCGCCCGTGCGCACGTTCTGGCGGGGGAGAAGCTTCTGCGCGATCCGGGAGTCCACGTCTACAATCTCGGCACCGGAACCGGGACGACGGTGAACGAGTTGGTCGATGCGGTGAGCCGGGTTTCGGGAACGCGCCTTCCCGTAGCCTACGGTCCGCGCAGGGCGGGTGACCCGCCTGCGCTTGTAGCCGCGGCCGGGAAGGCGAGCCGGGAACTCGGCTGGATGCCTGAGCAATCCGGAATTGACCGGATCGTCGAAACGGCGCTGGCCTGGTATCGCCGCCGGTTGTGACGATCTTTTTTTGCGGAAGAGCCCTAGCGCCTGGTCAATAAACAATCGAGAGCGGCGGCCACTGCGGCAAGCGAGAAATTTTCCTCTATCCGTTTTCGCGATGCCTGACCAAGGCGTTCCCGCAAGTGCAGATTGTCCTTCAGTCTTTGCAGGGCGCGCGCGATTTCCTCCGGCTGGTCCTTTCGCACCATCAGCCCACCCGACGCTTCGCCGTTTGCCAGAATGTCGGGGAGCCCCTGTGCGTCGGTAGCGACGACGGGCAGGCCGCAAGCCATCGCCTCCAGCGGTGCTACCGGCATGCCTTCGATGCGCGACGTGGTGACGTAGGCATCTGCCGCCGAAAGCCAGCGCCGGATCAGCGACCGATCCGTGGTATAGGCGGAAAGCCATTTCACGTTGGCCAGTCCGGCTTCGCGCAAAGGCCCGGCAAATTCGTTCCGATCCTGACCTGAGCCGATGATCACCAGTTCCGATGATGCGTCTGCGGAAAACAAGGGCCAGGCTTTCAGCAGCACATCGAGTCCTTTCCGGCGAATGTCGATGCGCCCGTGATTGACGACGACAAATGTCTCGCTCCGCAAGCCGAGGCTCTTCCGCGCTTGCTGGCGCGCGATCGCTTTCCATTCCTCATCGTCGATCGGGTTGGCGATATTGGCCATGTCGAGTGCAATGCGCGGGTAGGCTTTGCTGAGCCGTTCGCGCTCAGCAGCCGATGCGACGATCAGGCCGCTGCAAGCGCGAAGCGATGCCTGCCGTGCGATCGCCTCGATCCAGGACAATGTGCGGTCGCCGCCCTGGAAGGTCGCAAAGAGGGGAATGTGCATACGGCGCGCCAGCCAGGCGAGCGCATCAAACCGGGTGTATTCATATTCCTAGGCGAGTATTACGTCATCCCTATTATCGATCGATCATGCTGCAATGCAGCACAGTCGCGCCAACATGAACTGTGAATAAGTCCGAGCTTCGGTCAAAAACTGTCAAAATAGCCAGATTCGGGCGGATTTCGCGCAATTCTCAGGCCGTGCCTCACGCGACTATTTCAAACGCGTTAACATTTTGTGTTGCGACGCAGCATTTTTTTCCTATCGTCGCGCTGGGGCATTCGATGGCGTGAAGAGATTCCGTGGTGTTTAGGCAATCTGCAATCTGGTGGGCCCACTGGCGGGGGATGGCGCAGAGCCATTTGGTCGCTCCGCCCGAACCTCCGCAGCCCGCGCGAGACGCAGCGCTTTGAGCGAAAACGATCAGCCGCATGGCGCTGGCGCCGATGTCCGCAGAGTGAGCAGCGGCGACCCGCGGCAACGATGTCATCCGAGACATCCAACTGGCGGAAGCGGCCGATGAGACGCGCCACGCAATTGGACGCGCTGAGGGCCATCGCGGTGACGATGGTAATGTATTCGCATTTCTTTGCGGCGGGAGGGTCCTCCTTCTGGGGCCACATCGGCGTGCGATTGTTCTTCGTGTTGAGCGGCTTTCTGATCACGCGGCTTCTTCTGGACGCGCGCGCGTCCGCTGAATTCGAAACCGCGCCCGCACTCAAATCCTTCTACATCAGGCGGGCGCTGCGTATATTCCCTCCCTACTTTGCCGTGTTGACTCTCGTTTGGCTGGTCGACCTGGAGCAGTCGAGGGGATCGCTGGTCTGGCATGCGCTTTATCTGTCGAATTTCTGGTTCGCGCTGCGCAACGAATGGACGCCTTGGGTGCTCGCCCATCTTTGGAGCCTGAGCATCGAGGAGCAGTTCTATATCGTCTGGCCATTGATCGTTTTGCTGGCGCCGCTCCGGCGTCTTCAGTCGATCTGTATCGGCGTCATCCTGCTGTCGTTGTCGTATCGCTTTTATTGGCCGATCACCGGAAGTCCCGACCTCGCGCGCGACCTGCTTCCGCCAGCATCGATGGACGCGCTGGCGTCAGGTGCGCTGCTTGCAGTCTACCGAACCAGAACCGCTGTCTTACCGCAGTGGTTGCGATTTGGCTGGCCGGCGCTCGCGGCCGCCTTTTTCGTCCTGCAGTGGTTTGCTCCGACGCCGGCAAATTCCGTGCAGGAATGGGTCCGCTGGCTGCTCTTGGAAGTCCTGCCTCTCGCGCCGCTGGTCGTGGTCGTTGCGAGCTGTTCCTCCGGCATTGGCGGTTATCGGGGGAAGTTTCTCAACCTGCCACCGCTGCTGGCCCTTGGTCGCGTCAGCTACGGCGTTTATCTCTACCATCCCATCGTCCTGTCGCTCGCGGTCATGTCCCAGCCCTGGATCCCGTTCAACGTCTCTGAGCAAGGGCCGGGGCGATTCCTGGTTGCGGGAGCGGCGACCATCATCGTGGCTTCGGTCTCATGGCTGCTTTTCGAAAAGCCGCTCAACAGCCTCAAGCGCTACTTCCCCTATGTTGCTCCAGGAACTGGCGCCGTCATCCTGGCAGGTGCCAAAACGAATGACGCCGGGTGGCTTGGAAGGACAACAGGAGCTTATTTCAGCGGCCCGCTCGATGGCCGCAAAGCATCCCTGGCACGCGACCTCCCGCGAACGGATCGGAACTGACCATGGCTGCTCCCTTGGTGTCCGTTCTGCTGCCGATCTATAATGCCGGACCTTATCTGGCTGCCGCGCTCGCCAGCATCCTGCGGCAGGATTACGATCGCCTGGAGATCATCGCGACCGATGACGGATCGACGGATAATTCCCTGCAGATCCTGCAGAATTTCCGCAGATCTGACAACCGCATCTCCATCGTCTCACGCGAAAACCGGGGCCTCATCGCAACCCTGAATGAAGGGCTGGCGGTGGCTCGGGGTGATCTGGTCGCCAGGATGGACGCCGACGATATCGCCTATCCCTGGCGCCTATCGCGTCAGGTCGCACTCTTCAACCAGCGGCCCGACCTCGCCCTGTGCGGCGCAGGTGTCGATTTCCTGCTTGGCAAACGCATCGTCAAAGGCCTGCCTGATCCAGTTCTTCAGGAAAATATCTTGGGCATATTATCAATGTTCTTCACGATATTCATGCATCCTACGGTAGTTTTTAATAGGAACGCCATAAAGGACGGCGATCTATATTACAACGAGAGCTATACCCATGCCGAAGATTTCGATCTCTTCAGACGGCTCACCGACCGTTACCCGGCGGCTATGATCCCCGAAAACCTGATCGCCTATCGTATCCATGGCGACAGCGTGACGAACCGGCACAAGCGGGAGCTGCGAAGGACGCATTTGAAGATCGTGGCCGAAACCCTTGAGCGGGAAGGCCTCGCGCCAAACGCGCGGGACCTCCGCGACATCGGTGATACTGCCTCAATGGACACGGTCCGCCGTGCCGCCGATTGGATGCTTGCGCTGCAGGAGAGGATTTCCGGACTGCCGGCGGAAACGAGGCCGAGCTATGAGGCCGGCACGCTGAACCTGTTTTATTTCCTCTACCAACTCGTAGGCGATGAGATGCAACCGCTGTTGACGCATGAGTTCCTGACGCGGACTGCCAAATGGGACCGCATTCGGCGTCGCGAGCGGTACGCATTGCGTGCCGGCGCCTACGCGCCGCGGTTCAGTCTCGTCTCGATGTCGGCGACCAGGCAGGTAGACGCCTTGTCGCGGTACTTGCAATCCGTGCCGGCCGCGGCGGTTCTGCCTTCCCTTGGGTTGAGCTAGAATGACAGTCAAATCCCACCAGCCTCTGCAGCACAGTCGCTCGAGTATGCTTGCGCCCATTTCGGCCGATCCCCGGCCGCAGCACGGCCCCGCACCGGAGGTCAGCTTCATCGTCTGCACGCGCAACCGCGTTGCGGTGCTCGAGCCTTGCATCAAGTCGATCCAAGCCGCGTGCCGTGCCCATCCTGCCTTCGCGGCCGAACTCGTGGTTGTCGACAACGGCTCGACCGACCGCACGGCAGAACGCCTGGCCAGCATCGCCGAACTGTCGGACATCCCATTGACCGCTGTTTGCGAGCCACGACGCGGATTGGCGGCGGCCCGCAACGCCGGTCTGGCGCGCGCACGGGGCCGTGTGCTGGTCTTCGTCGATGATGATTGCCAGGTCCATGGCGACTACCTCAGTGATTTGCAGCGACATTATGGGAGCGGGGAACGGGTCATCCGGGGAGGCCGCGTCGAGATCGGCGATGCCAGGGATCTGCCGTTCACGATCAAGCGATCGCTGGTCCGCGAGCGGCTTACATCGGATGTTCATCCCGGCGGCTTTGTGCTCGGCTGCAACATGACGATGCACCGCGATGCTGCTGCCCGTATCGGCCTTTTCGACGAGCGGTTCGGCGCAGGCGGCCCGCTGCGCTCCGCGGAAGATACGGACTATCTTGTGCGAGCTGTGCTGCTCGGAATCCCGGTCGAATATGTGCCCGACATGATGATTTTCCATCATCACGGCCGGCGAGATCACAAGGCCATCGAAAAGCTCCACCGCGACTATTGCCTGGGCAATGGCGGGCTGTGCCTGAAACATGTTCGCCATGCGCCTTGGCTGCTTCGCCATTTCTACTGGGCCGTGCGATCGGCTTTCCGGGAATTGGTGAAGGGGCCTCGGTTCGATTGCGAACTCAAGCTGTCGCACTGGCCGATCGTCGTCATGAATCTGCTCGGCGCGGCCAAGTTCGCGGTTCTTTCGTTGGCGAGACGGCCAGAGGCGCCGCAAGTGCGGCAGGATCAACAAGCACAGGATCAACAGGCAAATGCCGAGGCGAGGGTGAACACGCCATAATGCGACTAGTACCGCCGAGCCTGCCGATGCTGCGCCGCGCGCTTGGAAGGAAGCAACTGCGGCTGCTTCCTGCCGTGGTGATGCTGGGTCTTGCCAGCGCGGCCCTTGAAGGCTTCGGCATAGGGCTGATCATCCCCTTGCTGGGCATCATCATGGGGCAGGGGGATCAAACCGGAATGGCCGGCTTTTCTGCCGTGTTCCAGCATTTCGGATCTGACCTGAGCGAGCGCGACCGGCTGATCGTCATTTCGGCCGCCATTCTCGGCTCGATCGTCCTGAAGAACGTCTTCGTCTTCGCAAACACGCTGCTGACGACCTTCATCTATGGCAAGGCCAGCCATTCGATCCGCAGCGCACTGTCGGAGCAGTTGCTGCGGGTCGGTTATCCATTCTTCCTGCAGCAAAGTCCCGGACGGCTGCTCAACATCATCTCCAACGAATCCTGGCGGGCATCGGATGCGATCCAGATCATGCTGACGGCCATCGTCAGCGCATCGGCCGCAATCATTCTGCTGGCTTTTCTGCTCCTGCTTTCATGGCAGATGACATTGTTGGTCACGCTGGGGTTGGTCGTCGTTCAGATCGCGCACGCCATGCTGTCAGCCAATTTGAAGGCGCCCAGCCGCAGCGTCGCCTCGCGCAACAGCGATCTTGCATCGCAGATGCTCCACCTCGTGCATGCCGGGCGTCTGATCCGCATTTTCGGACAGGAGAGCCGCGAGAAGGCGACATTCGATCAGGCGTCGGACGCGGTTCGCCGGGCTGCTTTCGTCCTGCTTACACGTCAGGGCGCATTGCCGCCGCTGACCGAGGTTCTCCACGCGATGCTGTTTCTGGCGGTGGTGATAGGCGCCTGGTTCGTGGGCGTGAGTTTCCCGCTGATCGTCGCGTTCGTCATCCTGCTCTACAGGCTGCAGCCATATATGCGGGCCTTGCAAATGGCCTGGAGCCAGTTGCAAGGCTTGAGCGGATCGCTTGAAGAGGTGGTCTGGATGCTGGACCCGACCGACAAGCCCGAACCTCCGCGAGGACACCGACCGTTCCAGGGCTTGGCGCAAGGGATCAAGTTCGATGACGTGACCTTTACCTATTCCGGCAAGGACCAGCGTGCCGTGGTGCTGCATTCGGCGGCATTCGAGATCCGCAGCGGCCGCTCGACGGCGCTCATCGGCCGCTCAGGCGCCGGCAAGACGACGATCGTCAATCTCCTGTGCCGCTTCGTCGAGCCTGATGCCGGTAGAATTCTCGTCGATGGATCACCCCTCGACCAGATCGATCCCAGCCACTGGCGAAGGCATATCGCACTCGCCAGCCAGGATTTGGAACTGGTGGATGGCACCATTTTTGAGAACATAATCTACGGGCAGGACGCAGCCTCGGCCGGCGACGCCCAGCGTGCTGCAAAGCTGGCCGAAGCGCATGAATTCATTGAACATCTGCCGCAAGGCTACCAGACGGTCGTCGGCTATCGGGGCGTCAATCTTTCAGCGGGACAGCGGCAGCGGATCGCACTGGCGAGAGCATTGGTGCGCGATCCCGATATCCTCATCCTGGACGAAGCCACCAATGCGGTGGACGGACTGTCGGAAGCGGCAATCGTCGAGACCTTGAAGTCGAGGGCAGGCCGCCGCACGACCATAGTGATCAGTCATCATCACAGCACCATCTCATTCTGCGACGACGTGGTGATCCTCAGCGGCGGTCGCGTGAAAAAGCAGGCGCCTTTCGCCGCTCTGGCGACGCTCAGCATGGATGAGCTTTACCAGCATGACTCAATGGATTGATGAGGGATTGCGATTCTGCTTGCCGCGGCCACCTTCCCGCCGCAGGCAGTACCTCGTCGACCGTGAACTATCCGCAAGCCATTGATCTGGCATGTTGATTGAGGCGGATAGCGGCTTTGGAATTGCAGGATTGGCGGTTTATGAGCGCTGTTTTCCTACGATTCGGTTTTGCGATTCCCTTGTGCTGCGGAGCGTGATTCACTCGGTTCGGCGGCGGCGAATCGAGGGGACGGCGAATGTCCAAGCCACGCGAGAAGCGCGAGACGGGAGAGCAGGATCTGTTCCGCTCCAGGCTCGATCAGATCATCAACTTGAAGCACGAGCTGGTGCGGCTGGCGCAGGCGATCGACTGGCCGGTGCTGGAGGAGCGTTTCGGCGCCGTCTATTCGGACGGCCCCGGCATGCCGCCGCTGCCGACCCGGCTGATGGCGGGGCTGGCGATCCTCAAGCACACCTTCAACCTGTCGGATGAGGTGCTGTGCGAGCGCTGGGTGGAGACCCTTACTTCCAGTATCTCACCGGCGAGACGTTCTTTTGCCATACGCTGCCGTTTGACCGCTCCTCGATGACGCGCTGGCGCAGCCGTATGGGCGAGGAGCGGATCGTGGCGCTGTTGCAGGAGAGCCTCAGCCTTGCGATCAAGACCGGGGCGATGAAGCCGGCCGACACGCGCCAGGTCATCGTCGACACGACCGTGCAGCCGAAGAACGTCATGTTCCCGACCGACGCCAAGCTCATCCACCGGGCGCGCGCGAACGGCTGGTGCGGGTGGCCAAGAGGAAGGGGCTCCATTTGCGCCAGAGCTATGTGCGGGTCGGC
This sequence comes from Mesorhizobium sp. WSM4817, assembly GCF_055811135.1. Taxonomy (NCBI): domain Bacteria; kingdom Pseudomonadati; phylum Pseudomonadota; class Alphaproteobacteria; order Hyphomicrobiales; family Phyllobacteriaceae; genus Mesorhizobium; species Mesorhizobium sp. WSM4817. The sequence goes on from NZ_JBVVQQ010000011.1 coordinate 39,314, forward strand.
AAGCTGGCGCTGATCAGCCATCAGCGCTATGCCCACGCCAAGCAGTTCAAGCGGGCGAACAAGGCGCTGCGCAGGCTCAAGACCTATCTCGGCCGGACCATTCGCGACATCTCTCGCCAGATCGCCGGCGATGCGGGGCTGGACGCGCTCTTCAAATGGCCGCTCTACTAGGCGGCCACCGTTCTCGAGCAACGCCAGCGCCAGCGCGGCCGCAAGATCTACAGCCTGCACGCACACGAGGTAGAATGCATCGGCAAGGGCAAGGCGCATATGCCCTACGAGTTCGGGGTGAAGGTGTCGGTGGCCACCACGCTGAAGCGTTCCAAGGGTGGCCAGTTCGCCCTGCATGCAAAAGCACTGCCCGGCAATCCCTATGACGGCCACACGCTGGCAAGCGTCATCCCCGACATGGAAAAGACCATCGGCAACGAGATCGGCGCATCCTCGCCGACGCCGGCTATCGCGGCCACAACGCACCGCAGAGCCACAAGTTCAGGGTCTTCACCGCCGGCCAGAAGCGCCGCGTCACCCCAGCCATCAAGCGCCAGATGCGGCGGCGGTCGGCGGTCGAGCCCGTCATCGGCCACATCAAGAGCGAACACAGAATGGGCCGCAACTACCTCGCCGGCCAGCAGGGCGACGCCCTCAACGCCATCCTGGCCGCCGCCGGCTACAACTTCTCCCTCCTGCTCAGGTGGCTGAAGGATTTTTTGTCGCTCTTGATCGCCCTGCTTCAACTTCGGCCGAAGTCGGTCGCCGCTTAGCGCCCGGATTGTTCACGGTCGACTACCTCTCATGTGGGGCTGCGGCTTTCGGCAGTCGACCCCGGACGACGTCGGGACAGGAAGGCCGTCACTCGGCCCGGCGCGAAAAATTTGTCGCCGCAGCCTTGCCTCGTCGGATCGGTCGCTTTCCCGATTGCGGTTCGGATGCCTCCGCGCGATCCGGTGCCGCGGCGTTTCCGACGAGCGATGCGAGCTCAGCCTCGCTGAGCGTCTCGATCTCGAGCAGCCTGCGCGCCGTCTTTTCCAGCAGATCCCGTCGCTCAGTGAGGAGCCCGACCGTTCGCGCGAAAGCTGTGTCGACGATGCTGCGAACCTCCTCGTCGATAGCTTCGGCGGTGGCCTCGCTGTAATCGTGCTCGCGCGGACCGCCGGCAAGTGGGTTGGGGCTCAGGAAGGAGCGCTGGTCCTTTTCCAGCGCCACATGGCCGAGCTTTTCCGACATGCCGTAGCGAGTCACCATGGCGCGGGCGATATCGGTCACTTTGGCCAGGTCATCGGCGGCCCCCGTGGACAGATGCCCGAACACGATCCGCTCGGCCGCCCTGCCGCCGAGCAGCACCGCCATCTTGTTCTCCAGTTCCTCGCGGGTCATGAGGAAGCGGTCCTCGGTCGGCCGCTGGATCGTGTAGCCCAAGGCGCCGACGCCGCGCGGGATGATCGATACCTTGTGCACGGGATCCACTCCGGGCAGCGCCATGGCTACCAAGGCATGGCCCATTTCGTGATAGGCGACGACCTCGCGTTCCCTCGGGTTCAACAGCCGGTTGCGCTTCTCGAGCCCGGCCACGATGCGCTCGACCGCATTGTTGAAATCGTCCATCGTGACGACATCCGCCCTCCGGCGCGTAGCGAGCAGGGTTGCCTCATTGACCAGGTTGGCGAGGTCGGCGCCGGTGAAACCCGGCGTCAGCGCGGCGACTTTTTCGGCATCGACATCCGCCGCCAGCTTGGCCTTCTTCATGTGGACTTTAAGGATCTGGACGCGACCTTGCTTGTCCGGGCGATCGACCAGCACCTGCCGATCGAAACGGCCGGCGCGAAGAAGTGCCGGGTCAAGGATTTCCGGGCGGTTCGTCGCGGCGAGCAGCACGATGCCGATTTTCGGATCGAAACCGTCGAGCTCGGCCAGGAGTTGATTGAGCGTCTGCTCCTTCTCGTCGTGGCCGCCCATCGTCGGGCCCGCACCGCGGGCGCGGCCCAGCGCGTCGAGTTCGTCGATGAAGATGATCGCCGGGGCCTTGGCGCGTGCCTGCTCGAACAGGTCGCGCACCCGGGCGGCGCCGACGCCGACGAACATCTCGACGAATTCCGAGCCCGAGATCGAGAAGAACGGAACTTTTGCCTCGCCGGCAACGGCTTTCGCGAGCAGTGTCTTGCCGGTGCCGGGCGGTCCGACCAGCAGCACGCCCTTGGGCATGCGCCCTCCAAGACGGCCGTATTCCTGCGGGCTTTTCAGGAAATCCACGATTTCCTGCAATTCGGCCTTGGCCTCATCGACGCCCGCCACGTCGTCGAAGCTGACACCGGTATTGGCCTCGACATAGACCCTGGCCTTGCTCCTGCCGATTTGCATCAAACCGCCCATGCCACCCGCCATTCGTCTCATCAGCAGCATCCACATGCCAAAGAAGACGAGGATCGGGACGACCCAGGAGAGCAGGTCGCTCAGGAATGTGCTTTCGATCTGGCCAGTGACGGTGACGCCGTGTTCCTGCAGCTGCCGCGCGAGGTTAGGCTCGACGCGCGTGGTAATGAACAGCGGCTTGCCGTCCTGCGGCTGCTTGAAGCGGCCCTGGATGAAGCGATCGGAAACCTGCACGTCGGCGATCTTGCCGTCGCGCAGCAGGGTTTCAAACTGGCTGTAGGGAATCTGCGCGACGTGCTGGGTGGCGGTGTAGACGTATTGGAAGATCATCAGCCCGACGAAGGCGACGATCCAGTACCAGATATTGAACTGCGTCTTCCTGTTGCCCATGTCCATGGCGTGTCCTCCAGCGTCACATCGATGCAGGTCGCCGAACCGCCGCGGCTTCGAAGCGTGCCTTGGGAGAACGTCGAGGAGCCCAAAGTGTTGCAAAGGAGGGCTGCGAGGGAAAGCGTATGCTGCCGAGCCTGTTGCAACCCAAAGAATCGCGCTTGGTGATCCGCTGCTCAAGCGGCGGCGGCTTCGGGCACGCCCTCCAAGCAAAGCCATCAATGCTTTCTGTGAGGCCAATGGAGCATTATCGGGGGTGGGAATTCCGGGTCCTCCAGGCAGCCGACCGATACCGACAGCGCATCCTTCAGCCCTTCTGCCCGCATCAAGACGACCGAGCCGCATGTGGTGCAGAATGTCTGCTCCAGCCATTGTCCCGACGAGCCGGTTCTGCGCCAGGATCTGGTCTCGCCTTTCTGGCCGACGAGGGCGGAACCGGGGTAGATGGCCCGGTATGAGAACGCCGTTCCGGTGCAGCGCTGGCACTCCATGCAACTGCACGCATAGACGCGTCGCGGCTCGCCGGCGGGGACAAGTTCCACGCTCCGGCATGAGCAGGTCGCGGTTCGTTTCGTGTCGCTGCTATGTATTCGATGGCTCCCCGCTCTGGCGCGGCGAACCATTTCGAAACAGGGGTGCCAGAGATGCAAAATCATCTTCCATGCGCCCCAGCGAAAGTGCCTGTCGAAAGATCATATCCATGGCGCGCGGCATAGCCGCGTCGAGCCCTCGCTCCTCGCATGCCTCAAGCAGATGCTGGAAGGCGCTGTAGTGGGCGCCCAATGACGCCAGGGTCGCGTCGTCGCCGGCAAAACGGCGTGCATTCGTTCTATCCACCAGGTCGAACAGAGCGGCATCGACAACAGGCTTGAATCCGGAAAGATGGCTCCTGAACGTCGCCAGGTCGAGACCTTCGGCCTCGGCGACGGCCATGCCCTGGAGTGCTCCGAAGAGCCCGCCCCACATCTGCGTGAGCAGAGCAGTATCAAGCGCAGAGGCTTGGCCCGGCAGCTCCCCGACATAGCTCGTGGCGCCGCCGAGCGCGAACAGCAGCGGCTTGTGCTTCTCATAGACGTCGCGCGAACCCGAATAAAGCAGTGCGGTTTCGGGTTTGCCGATAAAATCCGGAGTCGCCATGATCGCCCCGTCCAGATAGCCGGCACCATGCCCCTCCACCCAGCGCGCTTCTTCCCGCGCCAGACGCGGCGATCCGGAGGTGAGTTGCACGACGGCTTTGCCGGCCAATGCCGAAGCGATGCCAACCCGCTTCAGCAAAGCGTCGCTGGCGGCATAGTCGAGAACATTGATGATCACGACGTCGGCCGCTCGGATTCAATCCTCCACTGACGGGGCGACCGTCGCGCCAAGGGCCGCCAATGGCTCGCACTTTGCCACGGTTCGATTCCAGACCCACGTTGGGTAGCCGCGGTCGAGCAGCGTTCGAGCAATGGACGAGCCCATTCGGCCCGCGCCGAGCACGCAGACATTCGATGTCATAATTACTTCTCCGATAGGCTGATGGCCCTTTCGACGAGGGTCCGTTTTATGTTTGGCGCGCTCGATCGTAAGATATAAATTCTTGCTGCGTTGAAGAACTCCAATACCTGTTAGCGCGAAGCGCCGGCATGCTCCAACTTCCACATGTGGTAGAACGAGCTGTCTTTGTCGCTGAGCAATTCTCTAGGAGACCCCTGTTCAATAACTCGGCCCTGATGCAGAACAATAACGTGATCGGCAGACTGTATCGTGCTGAGGCGGTGTGCGATGATAACGATCGTCCTTTTGCCCCTTAGCTCGTTTATGCTAGTCTCTATTGCTGTTTGCAAAGCAGCGTCTAAGGCGCTTGTCGCCTCATCCAGGATCAAGATTTCTGAGTTTTTTCTCAATGCTCGGGCAATAGCGATTCTCTGTCGCTGACCTACTGAAAAACGGTGACCTCGCCTACGGACTGGAGTATCAAGCCCATCCGGAAGGAGGGCAACAAACTCGTGAACCTGCGCAGCCCGCGCGGCATCTTGCACGCTGTCGCGATCCCAATCTTCTGCTCCATAGCTTATCACATCTAAAATAGTGTCCCCAAGAAGTTCAGCGTCCTGCCCGGCAAATGCGATCCGCTCCCTCCAGTCTGTTAACCTAATGGAACGAACATCTACCTCATCGACCGACATCGTACCCCGGGTGGGGTCAAAAAAACGGCACAACAGAGCTGCCACAGTACTTTTTCCAGATCCAGAAGAGCCGACGAATGCAGTCAGACGGTTCTTCACTATTTCAAAACTTGCGTCACAAATAGCTGCCGTGTCGCTACCCACGTAGGTGAAGCTCACGTTCTCAAATCGAATGCTCCTGGCCAGCCCACTGAATGCCCGTGACCCGCTTGATTCCTCCGGCTTTTGAAGCACGTCCCTGATATGATCCAGCGTCGGCAAAGCTCGGGACAATTCGACTCGCACATGATTCAGCATTCGAACGTGAGGCTGCAGTCGGTACAGAAGGACGAGAAAGGCGACTAGCGTGCCCGCGGGGATACCCATGCTCCAGGAATAAGCTACGATAACCAAAAGGAGCGGCGCAAAAAGAACTTCCGTAATCGGGCCTATTATCGCGGCAGCTTTTTCCACGTCAACTGACGCTGCACGATCACGCGCTGCTATATTAGTGAATCTTCTAAACTCCCGCTTCTCTCGAGAAAATAGTTTAATTACCTTTAGAGCCTCCAACGATTCGATGAGCCTCGATGAGAGCTCTGCGCTGGTTTCTTTTGCGACAGCGGCTCGACGCCTCACTCTCCTAGTAAGAATGATAGTAACAACACCAATGAGCGTTAAACCGGCTAGGGAGACTACAGTCAGTCGCGGAGACAGAAGAAATAAAATTACGCAAAATGCAGTAATGGAGAACAGGCTAACTAATCCTTTCGCTACTGCAACCACGAACTCACCTGCGAGCCACGTCTCTCCCTGGACGATGTTGAACATTCGGCCAGAACTGCTACTGCTGACAAACTGAAAATCGGCGCGAAGCAAACTGTCAAATAGTGACGCACGCAGGTCTAAAACAATCTTTTTGCTGATAATTAGCGCAACAAAAGAATATAGGTATTGAATAGCAGCTTTGCTTGCGAACAGGAACAATACACCAAATAGCAATGATAGTAAAACGGTTGTCTGATTAGCTGCCGGCCAGATATCTGTTGCGCGACCAAGTAAAGGGAATACTACAGCCACATCGGGCGATCGAAACAGGTAGGATATAAGGGGAACGAGTATCGCAACCCCGATGCCCTCAACTGCAGCAGAAGCTACGCCGAGCATGACCAGTGTTGGAAATGCCCACAAGTGTGGTCTCAGAAAGGATCTTAGGAAATATGCGTAGGCGCGGTTCACGATGTCGGTACCACGCCAGCAACGGCCAATCGTGCGGCTACCGCCCGGCGTCGGTCGTGCCTATCCGGAATACGCGGTTCAGTCTGCAATCCCTCCTCCGGCGATATTTCATGAAAATGGCGGATATGCTGTCTCTTGCTTTTGACGGGGTGATCTGAAGACGTCCAGCCGAACCAATCTTTCAGTCGGCGCGAGATCCCTCGCGTCAACGATCGCGCTATTCTCAAATTTAATGCGGATTGAGGATCGATCAATATCGTTCTCGCTAGAAGCGCCAGGCCTTGACGAAACTTCCCTTCACGGAGCGACCGCTCCGCTAGCCAGCTAGCGTTCTCGCCCGCCGCCCAGCGGAAGAGAAAGGCCGGGAGTTCGGGGTGCCGATTGCGTACTTCGCGCAGGACAATCTGCCGCGATTTAAACATTTTGAAAATATTGCTAGACATACTGCCATCCGAGAGGCGGTACCCCATGAGATAGAAATCGGCTATTCGTACCGTATATCGTTCCGAGATGGCGAGAAACGCCCTTGTGTCCTCTGCCCCTTGTGCTCCCCTGGCCCGAAGACTGGGATCAAATCCTCCTATCTCCAGCAGGCATTTCCGCCTTACCAATACCGCGCTGCCCCCGCCCATGAAATTGAACAAAACGAGCAATGGGTAAACGTACCCCTCATAGGGTGGGAAGTGTGGGCTTTTTATAATCGCTCCATCGGAATCGACCTCTCGGTACCTGCAGTAGACTATACCAGTGTCGGCGCCTCCGCGCTGCATGACCTCCATCTGCTTAGAAATCTTTTCACGGTGCCAGAGGTCATCCGCGTCGAGGAAAGCAACGTAATCGCCTTGCGCAGACGCGATCCCCGCGTTCCGGGCGACAGCGACGCCTCCATTCGCCTGATGTATCAATCGCACTCGCTTGTCGCGAGCAGCACACTCACGCACGACACTGGCGGTGGCGTCCGTCGACCCATCATCAACCACGATGATCTCAATTGAGGGCCATGTCTGCTCCGCTGCGCATCGAACAGCGTTTTCTACGAAGCCACAGCCATTATGGACCGGTATCACCACGGATACTAGCGTAGCGGATTCATCACTCAGATTGGCCATGGATCAACCGCACCTGAATCTAGTGGTGGATAGTTTGCTGCCATCTTCGTGACATCAGCGTTCAGGAACTTCAAATCCAAAACCACACTACAATTCACTGGCTTCCCTGCCCTGGTATTGGTTTAGAAGCTCCGACCTAGCAAATCAGTCGCCTGCGAGAGGCGCGGCACCTGACGCCACCTGCTCAGCACGTCGATGGGGTCCCCGGGGATAACCTAGTGATGATGCTATCAGATCGATGTAAGCAGCTGGCGCGTGCTGGCCAGCCCACGCAAGGGTCAGAATTGCGCTCCTGAATTTCCCGCTTCTGTTTAGATCCCGCACGGCTGCCTTGATCATTTGCCTACCGTACAATCTTTTCCAAAAGCCTATGCCGTCTCTATAAGCTGCTTTATAGGATCGGTCGCTGCCGGTGTGCATCTTTTGGCGCCTTAAAACCAACAATGCGCTCCGCAGCATCTTTTGGTAATTACGTGACATGTTATAGTCGTGCTGGCGGTACTCGGCAACTATTTCGCTGTACACTTCGATCGGGTACTTTCGAGCAAGGCGCAGGTAAACGTCATAATCTTCGCAGGCTTCCAATCCCGGATCAAAACCTCCCTCCCGAACCAGGATAGAGCGATCGTAGAGTACTGTACCGTGCATCGCGATGAAATTGCCCCTAAGAAATGCTTTATAAGGATCGCCTTCGTATGCGGGCGACCGTTCCCACAGAGCAACTCTATCCAGCGACACCCCACGGTGCCCGCCACATACAAACGCGTATCCAGCCCGCGTGATGAGTGCCGCCACGCCCAGCTCGACTGCATTGGGCAACAGAATATCATCGGCGTCTAAAAACGTCACGTAGGCACCAGTCGACTTAAGCAACCCGGCGTTGCGCGCTGACGGCAATCCGGCGTTCCTCTGGTGAAGAACAATGGCATGTTCTAACTTGTTCGCTACCTCAAGCGAGTTGTCAGTCGACCCATCATCAACCACCAGGATCTCGACATTTCGATAGGTTTGCCATCGAGCACTGTGAAAGGCATCTTGCAAAAAGGTGCCGTGGTTGAAGCATGTGATTACAATACTAACGAGTGGATCCCGCTCGCCCACGGTAAGCTTCCTCTCTATCTCTAGACGCACCTCGTATTCACGGCGCGCTCGAGCTCGTCAGACTACTGTACGCGCGGGCCAACCTTCTCGCGACTCGACTCATTACTGGGTGCCGATACCGCCAGAGTGCGCGCTGAAGTTTTCTCCACTCGTTTGATTGCTCCATCCCAACAGATATCATATGACCTTCCAACCAAACGAGAAACTGGTGCCGGTACTTATGAAACTCACCTTCTTGGTGTACGATTTGGCTGCTCGACGTAGACCTCTGTCGGTAATAGTCGCAACAGGCGCTGGAAACGTAAACAGGCGTCGAGGTGTATACCTTCGCCAGGAACACTTGGTCTGTGAATACCCGTTTGAATTCATCGTTCCAACCCCCAATTCGGTCGACAACATCCGATCTCACCAGCACAGAATTCATCGACGGCGACGCGCCTTCGCCCAAAGGGTACAACGCTGAGAGCAAAGCAGGAGGCCGCGCCAAGCTGTTCTGAGGTGCACCGACGAGCACAAACTCATCTTTGTCTTTGTCTTCAGCGCGACCCGTCCACCGATGCCAATATACCGTCGACCCAACCACCATACCGGCTTCTGCTATCATTTCAAAAATTGATAATTGTTGCTCCAGTCGATCTGGAAGCCAAACGTCATCGGCATCCAAGTATGCAATGTACTCGCCTGACGAATGTTCGCGCCCTAGATTGCGCGATGAACTCGCCCCCAGATTTCGATGCCCGACATGCTCTAAGTATCGAATTTTACCCGGCGACTGCTCCGCGTAACGTTTGGCGACGTCTGTGCTCTCATCTGTAGAACCGTCGTCAATAAGCGCTAACTCCCAATTTGTGTAAGTTTGATCCAACACGCTCTCGACTGCTTCCTGTAAGAAGGAACCTGCGTTTAGAAACGGGGTTATGATCGAGACCAGGGGACGATGCGATTCCACCAAGTACTTCCGTTCCTGTTTGGCAAGCGTCGTTATGCTCGACATTTCCGAAGTGCCTCAATCATGGAGAGGTCCAATATCGGATGCGGGGTAGTATGCCGTTGGCAGTCCAGGAAAAGCAGGCTAAGCATTATAGCAAGTTGATGTGGTCTTCTCAACTAGGCGTGCAGTGGGTGCCAAGGATTGGAGGTGGAGCGAAGCGGAACCGAAGTGTTACCCGCGATACCTCAGGTGACGGCTATCTGAACCCATCCCCCCCCCCCGAATAGGAGGCCGCCTGCGAGCAGGTTGGCCAGATATCACTGACGTCTTTGCGGATGCTTTCGGATTGCAACAAGCACCGCGCTGTCGTCCAAGCTACATTCAACAGAACCTACCGCGGCCAGCGCGTTATTGGCATCCACCGAACCCCCACCCGGCCCAGGCCCTCTGATAACGAAGTGTCCTTTCTCACATGTGAAGTCCCACTTGTGCAGCTGCTTGTACGATTCCGTCTTACCTTCGTTTTCAGCATGATAAAGCACGACGAAACCATCATGTTTTGTGACCGAGAGCATTTGTTGTATTGCCTTGAGTGGACTAGCGGTGTGGTCTATACAATTCTGTCCATGAACAATGTCGAAACTGTAATCGCCAAATTGGGTGGTAAGGTTTTCGGCGTCACCAAAGACTGTTCGAACAATAGGTTGAATGCCAAAATCTCTCAGAACTTGATCATATTCTGATGCCAGAAGGTCAGTTGCAGTAATCCTGATCTCTTTCGAAGCATGCACTTTGCCGAGCTTCGTCAACGGGCCAGCCCCCACATCGAGTATGTGAACTGGGTTGGACGTCAACCTGTCGACATATCGCCCAACGTGATCCTGAATTGGTAAATTGGGGTCAAGACGTTCCTTGTAGTCCTCTGGCCAGAATGATCCCTGAGTGGAGAACCAGTGTCTCCAAAACAGAACTTCGTCTTTGAGCTGTTGGGATCGGCTGTCTCCCTCCAGCCAGCGCAGGATATTTCGTCCGAGCCGCCGAGCCCTAGTCAACACCGATGTCGATCTTCTCAGAGACCGTTCTCTAGCCATGACGGGACTCCTCGCGGTGAAGACGGTTTACGGTCCGCTCTGGTCGCGTTTAGGCGTTGCTCGCCCTCGCCATGGCGTAAGCCCCTCCGGAAGTCAGGTCAAGTGCAACAAGCAGGTTGGGCATTGCGTTCCGCCATCCGGATCGGGATCCGAGATCGTCAGGTCCGAAAGGTGCCCAGTCCTGCGGCCGGAGTGATGTCGACTTCGAGGTCCGGCTGCGGCCTCAGCCCTGCTTCCTCGTAGCTCCGCCCGACCAAGTCCATCGCCTTCTCGCGCAGGCCGGCCTCGACCGGAGCCGTCGGTTCCGGCCACGGTTCCGTCGACTCGCCGCCGCAGATCGCGATCCGGTAGGGTTCGCCGCTGCCCGAGTGCATCAATTGGCTGACGTTGATCTGGTAACCATAGCCGCAGGCGTGTCGGTCCACTCCGTCCACGAGATCCTTTATCGAAAAGACGACATTGCGACCTCGGCAACCTCGTTCGAAATCTCGCTGCCCGCAATGGACTTGATGGCGTAGCAGACGACATTGACTGCAGGCGCGATGCCCGACACTTGGATCAACGGCCGCCAAACAAGACAAGCTGTGCAGCCCTATAAGCTTCCGCTCGACGGCATCCGCTTTTCGATTTCCTTTAATATGTTGGTTGCGCGTGCGATGCGGCTATGCTTGGCCAGAAAGTCCGTCTTCGCCTGCAGCCCAATCTGATCCCGAAACACCTTGTTTTCGCGCAGGCGCTGAAGGGCTTTGACCCAGTCCGACCGGTTGTCTGGGGACACCAGAACGCTGTTAACTCTATCCCTCAAAACTTCACGGATAACTGGCAGGTCGGAGGATACTATCGGTTTGCCGTGCGCCATATACTCGAAGATCTTGAGCGGCGACATTCCCTCAGCGATATTTCGACCGCCGCCCTGGCCCTGTACATTTCTGAGATAGGGCGCGAGTACTCAGAACTTCCGTTCGTTCTCTGAGAAGTACGCACCTTGAGGTAAGCTATCGCCATCATGACAGGAGCTGCCAAATGAGGCGCAAGGAACCAGACAGCCGCGGTTTTGCTGCCGCGCTGCAGGCCATAGGCGGAAAGTGGAAAACCTCGCTGCTATGGGAACTGCACCTGCGGCCTTACCGCTTTGCCGAACTGCGCCGCTTGTTGGCTGGCGTCAGCGAAAAGGTGCTCACCCAACAATTGCGGCAGATGGAAGCCGACGGGCTGATCAGCCGGCGCGCCTATGACGAGGTACCGCCCTCGCGTGAAATACTCGATCACGCCGCTCGGCTTTAGCCTGAACGATGCGGTGACAGTCATGTCGGCGTGGGGCAAGCACCACGAGACATGGAAATCGCACCGTAAAGCGGCCTGACGCGGGCAGCCTATGGAGGCTTTGGCCGACCGCCGCACGACATTCCTAGCTAGTCGATGCGCGGTCGCTGCTTGCCACGACGGGCCAGAACATTGGCGACGACCAGCAGCACGATCGACAGTGCCATCATCAGCGTCGCGGCAGCGGTGATTGCCGGGCTCAGCTTCTCGCGCAGGCCGATGAACATCTCGAGCGGCATGGTGCGCTGATTGGCGCTGGCCAGGAACTGCGCCACGACGACCTCGTCGAACGAGGTGACGAACGCGAAGGCCGCCCCTGACAGCACGCCGGGCAGGATCAGCGGCAGCATCACCCTGAAGAACGATGTGATGGGCCTTGCTCCGGAGATGGCGGCGACGCGCATCAGATTACGGTCGAAGCCGGTGAGGCTCGCTCCCACCGTGACGACGACGAAGGGACTGGCGAGCGCGGTGTGCGCCAGGATGATGCCGGCATAGGTGCTGGCAAGGCCGACGCGTGCATAGAACAGATATGAACCGACGGCGGTGATCACCACCGGCACGACCAGTGGCGACAGCAGCAGCGGCATGACGATGCGGCGGCCGGGAAATTTTTCGTCTGAAAGTGCGATCGCCGTCAATGTGCCGAGTATCGTTGCGATCAGCGTCGTCCCGAACGCAACGATCAGGCTGTTGCCGATTGCTGCTTGCCAGCGCTGGGTTCCAAGCACGACCTCGTACCAGCGCGTCGAAATTCCCTCCAGCGGAAAAATGAAGAAGGCGCCGCTGTTGAACGACAAGGGAACGGGAATGAGGATTGGCACGAGGAGGAACAGGATCACCATGCTGCACCACAGCCAGAGCAGGGTGATGCGGATTCTCTCGCCTGTCGTTGGATAGGGAGACAGCAACATGGCTACACCAGCTTGAGACGGTCGAGGCCGAGGATGCGGGCGAAGATGCCGAACAACGCCAGTGTGAAGACGAGCAGGATGAAGCTGAGCGCCGCCGCCATCTCCCAGTTCAGTTCGACATTGACGTAGCTGGCGATGAAATTGCTGATCAGCTGGTCGCTGGCGCCGCCGATCAGCGCCGGCGTGATGTAATAGCCGAGGCAGAGGATGAAGGTGAGCAGACAGCCGGCCATCACCCCAGGAAAGACCTGTGGAAGGTAGACGCGGCGGAAGGCGGTAAAAGGTTTTGCGCCGAGCGAATAGGCAGCCTTCATCTGCGAGGGCTGGATGGTGCGCATGACGCTGTAGATCGGCAGCAGTGTGAACGGCAGCTGGATGTGGGTCATGGCGATGATCAGTCCGATGCGGCTGTACATCAGGTCGAGCCGGTCGTCGGCAACGCCGAGCCACAGCAGCAGGTCGTTGACCAGGCCGAATTTCTGCAGGAGCACAGTCCAGGCTGCGGTTCGCACCAGGATCGACGTCCAGAACGGCAGCAGCACCGCGACGATGAGGATGGCGGCGAGGCCCTTGGGCACGGAGGCGATGAGGTAGGCGAGGGGGAAGCCCAGTATCAGCGTGGCCAGCGTCACCGCAGCGGCGACGAAGAATGTGCGCATGAATACCTGCAGGAAGATGGCCTGTTCGGGCGGCACCTTTTCGATGCCGCCATCGGCATTCCAGCGCAGATCAAGCGCGCTCAGCAGGTAGAACGACGTCACGCTATGGGTGCCGCTCTCGATGACCGGCCATGTGCCCGGGGCCGACCAGAACGGCACCGCTTTCATCACCTCCAGCGGCGGCCTGTCGGCGGCCTCGAGTTGACGCACCGTCTTGAGCACCTGGCTGCGTGCACCTGGTAGACGGGCGTTCAGGCTCTTGGCGAGTTCGTAGGCGGTGCCCTTGGCCTGATTGCTGCGGAGATCGGCGGCAAGGGCCAGGAACGCAGCATCGTCGGGCAGTCCCGTGCCGTTCCAGCCGGCCAATGCCTGGCTGGTCTGCGGCAAGGCGTCGGCAATCGTCGGATCATAAACAGCGCGCGACAGAAGTAGGACGATCGGGATGCCGAAGCTCAGCGCCAGCAGCACAAGCAAAGGTGCCGCCAGCGCCAGCGACCGCAGACGGTCGCCGAGATCGGCGCGGCGAAGCGCCGCCGCGACCGACCTTGCGGTGCCGGAATCCGCGGCCGACCAGTCGCGGCTTGCCCGCGGCCGGTCCAGTTTCGTGTGCTCAAGCGCCGACATTTTTCCCCTACTGGGCGAGCCAGGCGTTGAAGCGCTTGACCAGATCCTCGCCATAGTCGCCCCAGAATTCGGTATCGGCGACCAGGTAAGCAGTCATGTGGTCAGGTGCGTTCGGCAATTTCGGCAGGGCGTCCGGCGCGACGAAGGAAGCCGCATCGATGCGCACCGGCCCGTAGGTGATGTAGCTGGCGAGCTTGGCGTTAATTTCCGGCTGGCTGATATAGGCAAGATACTTGTAGGCTAGGTCCGGGCTCTTGGCGCCCTTCGGAATGGCAATCATGTCATATTCGAGGATCTGGTTGTTCCAGACGATCTTGAACGGCGCCCCGTCCTTGTCGATGGCATTCTGGATACGGCCGTTCCAGGCGGTGGTCATCACCACTTCCTTGGATGCGAGGAGCTGAGGCGGCTGTGCGCCGGCATCCCACCAGACGATGTCCTTCTTGATGGTGTCGAGCTTCTTGAAAGCACGATCGACACCTTCGGGGGTTGCCAGCACCTCGTAGACATCGGCCGGCGCGACACCATCGGCCATCAGCGCCCATTCGAGGTTCTGCGCCGGAAACTTGCGCATCGCGCGCTTGCCCGGAAACTTCGTCGTGTCGAAGATGTCGAGGACCGAAGTCGGCGCCTCCTTCAGCACGTTGGGATCATAGGCAAGCACGTCGCCATAGGCATCAAGGCCGACGCCGCAGTCGAGTGCCGAACCTTCGATGAACTTTTCGCGGGGGGCGATCTTGGAATAGTCGAGCCGCTCGAGAATGCCGGCGTCGCAACCCTGCAGCACGGTCGCGGTCTCGACCGTCACCAGATCGATCGGCACGTTGCCGGTGTCGACCATCGCTTTGACCTTGCCGAGATCGCCGAGATATTCCTGCTCGACGATCTTGATCCCGGTCTCCTTGCTGAACGGCTCGAACCACGCTTTGCGCTGGGCATCCTGCCAGGCGCCGCCGCTGGCCATGATCGAAAGCTCTTCGGCGAAGGCAGCGTGTCCCGACGTGATGAATGCTGTGGCTGCCGCGAAAGCGAACAGCCGGGTTTTTGTGATTTTCATTGTTCTTATTCCCCTGTTTTCGAGATGGAACCGCCCGTTCCGGCATCGGCCGGAAAGGCGCGGCAGTCGTTGGGCGCGCAGGAAACCGTGACCGGTTCCCCGCTACCCATGGTCGCTTCGGGGCCGACCTTGACGGTCAGCACCTGTCCGTTTTCAAGCCTGGCCAGAAGACGCTGATGGTCGCCGAGATAGACGCGGCCATCGACCGTGGCGGCTAGCGCATTTGCTCCATTCGAAGCGGGCGCAAGCTTCAGCCGCTCCGGGCGGATGGCGACATGGCAGGCCGCACCCTCCGCAACGCCGATGGCCAGCGCGGTTACCGAACCGCCGCCGTGCAGCGTGACGCGGCACTCCTTGCCGGAGATGCGCTCGACCTTGCCTTCCAGCGTGTTGTTCTCGCCGATGAAGCTCGCGACAAAGGAGCTCTCCGGCGTGTTGTAGAGGTCATCAGGCGAACCGAGCTGGGCAATCCCGCCATTGTTGAACACGGCAACGCGGTCCGACATGGTCAGCGCCTCGCTCTGGTCGTGCGTCACATAGACGATGGTGACGCCGAGCATCGTGTGCAGCTGCTTGATCTCGAGCTGCATATGCTCGCGCAGCTTCTTGTCGAGCGCGCCGAGCGGCTCGTCCATCAGCACCAGGCTCGGCTCGAACACCAGCGCGCGGGCAAGCGCGACACGCTGCTGCTGGCCGCCGGAAAGCTGTGCCGGCCGCCGGTCGCCGAACTGCCGCAGCCGCACCATATCGAGCGCGCGGCCGACGCGGGATGCAACGTCCGCCTTGGTGATCTTGCGGACCGAGAGCGGGAAGGCGACGTTCTCCTCGACGCTCATATGCGGAAACAGCGCGTAGTTCTGGAACACCATGCCGATGTTGCGTTCGTAAGGCGGCAGCCGGTCGACCGACCGGCCTTCAAGCGTAATGACGCCGCTGGTCGGCCGTTCGAAACCGGCAAGCATGTTGAGCGTCGTCGTCTTGCCCGAACCGGAGGGGCCGAGAAGGGTGAGGAACTCGCCGCGCGCCACGCTGAGGTTCAGCCGTGTTACCGCGAACGTGCGGCCGTCATAGGATTTCTCGACATCGACGAACTCGACAAATCCTTGGCGGGCGTCTGGTGCCGCAGCGGCGCTGTCGGCTGACAGGACTGTCGCTTCGGCGATCACGGACGGAAATCCATTGAGCGCCGGCAATGGCCGCTTGTCGAAACGAGGTGGTGCTTGCCGTGCATGTGTCGGTCTCGCCTGACGCTGGCCGCGCAAGGCGGCAAACCAAACTTGTATGCTCACACAATCAATCGATAAAGAACCATAGATGCAGACAAGTTTGCCCGTCAAGCAGCTTTCTTCAAGATTGTGTGAGATTTTTCAACCGGATTTTGAAAACATGTACCGGACAAGTGCTATTGTCCGGAGCATTGTCTTATGCTAGATGCGCCGGGCAGCCAAAGTGTCAACACACCGAAACCTCCAATCCGCATGCTTCAGGACCTGCAACTCGCCTCGGACGAAGGCCCGGTCTACCGGCGCCTTGCTGACGCTATTGCCGAACGGATTACAGCCGGCACGCTTGCCGTTGGAGACCGGCTGCCGCCGCAGCGCGAGATTGCCCGCGCACTTGGCATCAACGTCACCACGGTGACGCGCGCGCTATCGACGCTGCAGCAGCGCGGCCTGCTCGAAGCGCGGCCCGGACGCGGCACCACGGTCGCGGCCCGCAACGGCGGCGAAGGACCAGGTTTCGTGTCGGCGCCGAGCGAAGACAGCGGCGTCATCGATCTTTCCGTGAACAGACCAGCGACCTCGGCCTATCTCGACGCGCTGGCGCTGCTGTTGCCGCGTCTGTCCAAAGACCGGCACTACGCCACGCTTCAGGACTATCATCCGCCCGACGGGCCGCTGTGGGCGAGAGAGGCAATCGCCGAGTGGATGCGGCCGGCGGCGGGCGACGGCGATCCCGGCCGGGTGGTGCTGGCGGCGGGCGCCCAGCATGGGCTGGATTGCGTGCTTGGCGCGGTTACCAGGCAGGGCGAGGTCGTGCTCGCCGACGAAGTGACCTATCAGGGCATCAATGCACTGTGCCGAGTGCATGGGCTCGATCTCAGAGGCGTCGCCATGGACCGCGGCGGCATGCGGGCCGACGCGTTCGAGGCAGCCTGCGCGCAGCTGCGCCCGCGCGCGGTTTTCCTGGTGCCGACCCTGCACAATCCGACCACCATCACACTGGGCGAGGATCGCCGGCACGAACTGGTGGCTGTGGCCCGTCGCCATAATGTCCTCATCATCGAGGATGACGTCTACCGGCCGCTGGCGGACAATCCGCCGCCGTCGCTTGCCAGCCTCGAGCCCGAATTGACGGTTCACATCGGCGCCTTGTCGAAATGCCTTGCCCCAGGGTTGCGCCTCGGTTTTGTGATCGCGCCACGTGCCATAGCCGGCCAGGTCGCCGCGGCTTTACGCATCAACTGCTGGAGCATCAGCCCTCTGACGGCGCTTATCGGCGCGCGGCTGATAGAAGAGGGCTCGGCGGCGCGCATCATCGAAGCCCAGAAGCAAGAGCTTCGTCAGCGCCAGGCCATCCTCACCGAAATCCTCGGCCGCTACGATGTCCAGAGCCACGCCACCTCGACCCATGCCTGGCTGCGCCTCCCGGAGCCGTGGCGGGGCGCGGGTTTCGCTCGCACCTGCCTGGAACGTGGCGTTGCCGTTCTTCCCGGCGACGCCTTCGCGGTTGGGCGCGAGCCGGTGCAGCACGGAGTGCGCATTAATGTCGGCGCCGCGCGCTCGCTCGTCGATCTGCGCACGGCCCTGAACACCATGGCCGAACTGCTCGCGGCCGGGCATCTGCAGCTGCCTGGCTTCGTCTAGACCATGATCCCGAAAAGTGGCGGCCGGTTTTCGGAAAAGATCATGGTCAAACAAGAAGATATGGTCGTGGCTGCACCGGAAACCGTGGAAGTCGCCATAGTCGGCGCCGGCATTGTCGGTTTGGCAACGGCGCTCCGGCTTGCGGCCGAGAGGCGCGAGGTGCTGCTCATCGACCCCAACGAGCCTGGTTCCGGCGCCTCGTTCGGCAACGCCGGAACGCTCGCCGAATATGCCTGCATGCCGGTCGGCAACCCGGCCGTGCTGCGCCAATTACCAAAACTGCTCCTCGATCCGGACAGCCCTTTCGCATTGCGCTGGACAGCATTTTTCCAGCTGGCGCCCTGGCTGGTCCGCTTCGTGCGGCAGTCGCTTCCGGCGGCCACCCGCGCCAACGCGCTGGCGCTCGCCGGGCTTCTGGCTGAGGCCCTGCCGGCCTGGGAGGAGATGCTGAAAGAGGCAGATATGGCCGACCTGATGCGCCGCAACGGCTGTCTCTACTTATATCGCCGCAAGAGCGATTTCGCCAAGGCCGCTGGGGGCAGGGCGCTGCGCGCCGGGTTTGGTGTGCATCAGGAGGTTCTGACGCCGGCAGAGGTGGCCGCGCTCGAGCCAAGCCTGCCCCCGGCGGGGGCCTGCGGCCTGTACTTCCCGGACTCGATGAACGTCACCGATCCGAAGACGCTGATGCGGCGGCTGCTCGATGCAGCGACCGCCCGCGGCGTGTCGGTGGCGCAGGCTGCTATAACCGGGCTGCGGGTCGATGCGGACGGTGTCAGGCTCGGCGGTTCCGGCCTGCGCATCAAGGCGAACACGGTGGTGATCACCGCGGGCGCGCAATCGCGGGCGTTGGCGATGCAGGCCGGCGACGGCGTCCCGCTCGAGACCGAACGCGGCTATCATCTCGAATTCCCGACCGAAGCGCCTCTGCTCAATCGTCCGGTCTGTCCTGTCGATCTCGGCTTTTACATCACGCCGATGACCGGCCGGCTGCGTGTCGCCGGAACCGTCGAGCTCGGCGGGTTTGCAGCACCGGCAAATCCGCGCCGGCTGGCTTTGCTCGATCGCGGCGTCAGGCATTTCTTTCCCCAACTCGGCCGGCCTTCATCCGAATGGCTCGGGTTCCGGCCGTCGCTGCCCGATTCCCGGCCGGTCATCGGTCTGTCGCGTGGCAGCTGCAGGGTGATCCATGCCTTCGGTCACGGTCATCTCGGCCTCACTCTGGCGCCGATCACGGCCCGCTTGGTTGCCGACCTGATTGCCGGACGCGGCGATCCTGACCGCCTCGCACCCTTTGCAGCGGACCGCTTCGATGCATGAGGGTACGTCGGCTCGGCCGCAGTAGCGCAGCGTGAGCATTGGATGGGCGTTCGGCATCCTCTTCTGTCCCCCAACCGACGCTTGCCTGCGCCAATTGCGGATGCCGGCTTCGACCCGAAGCACCATTCAAGCAAAACCCGCCCCGGTCTCCGGAGCGGGTCTGTTGCCTGAGGCGGAACTCAACACATGTCCGCAGCAGCAAGGTCGCCTCGCGATGCTGAAGATCTGGTTAACCGGCCATAATTGATTCAAATCCGGCTGTGGATGTTCGCCTTTGGGTAAATCGAATGGGCCATCCTTGTCGGGCGGCGGGCAAAAGGAGAATCCATGACAAGTGACTTTGCCGCCGCCCACCTCCATCTTGAACGAGCCTGTCACTATTTGCGCGGCGATGACGAGACGAGCAGCGCGGCTCGTGCCGCCCTGGACATCCTGATCGATGCAATTGCCGCAGCCCAGTACAAGCGTCCGCCCGCGGACGTGGTGGAATTTCCCAGAACGGCAAAGCAGCGTTAGTCGGCGAACCCTAAGCGCGGCGCATCCGCAGGATTTATGCGCCGCTTCAAGTTATTGTTTCTATACATGTCATTGGCCTTGACATGTCCTTGTCTTGATACCGCTGCGCGCCTTGGGAGACATGCAGGTGCGGGCGAAACAAATGGAGCGGGATGGCCAGTTCAATTCAAACGCATCCCGCTTTGGGTCCGCCGTACCCTCTCCCAATGGCTGATGCTCGGTAGCAGGAGCTACCGACAACGCCGGATTGACTCTTACTCTGCGCCCGTGCTGATGTTGCAGTGCAACATAGAGCAACGGTTCCGAAGGCGGCAAGTCGTCCCCAGTTGGACGCCAAAGAACCTGCAGGGCAACTTGAGGGGGCTTAACTGGTGTACTCGAGCACGACGCCGTTATGGAACGTTGGTCGCGGCAAGATCACGAAAGTCAGCGGACGGGACACCACATTTGACGGGTTGTCCGCATTTGCCCCTTTCTGGGCAATGGCGGCGATCTTGAGTATCGCCGGTGATATCTATTCCATGCTTGGCTACAAGGGGCCGCTTTTTGCCGCCCTGAGCTGGTCGGTCGTCCTGTTCAGCCTGCTTCTCCTGCTGTACCCGCGGCGAACCGAGCTATTGATCGGGCTCGTGATGGTATCGCTGGTGCTGTACGCGCTGCGCATGCCGGTCGCTTCGAACAATAAGACGATCACGGCGGTGATGAATGGGGCTATCCTGCTCAGCGCAGCGGTGCTCTATCTACGGGCCGCCGGCCGCGGCGCCGCCCTGGACCGGATGGCCCTTTACCAGCAGATCCGGGTCGTCGCCCGGGCGCTGCTCGCCATCATGTATTTCTACGGCATCTTCCACAAGATCAACACCGATTTCCTCGATCCTTCCGTGAGTTGCGCGGTGGGCCTCTACGCTCCTCTGGCTCGTCCGTTCGGCCTCGAGGACGATCTTTTCGGCCGGTATCTTGCGATCTTCGCAACCTTCGTCATAGAGGCGATCGCGATCGTGTCTCTCTACTGGAAGCGCTATTTCGCCGTGGGATTCATTCTCGCACTCGTCTTCCATTACGTGATTCCGATCTCGGCCTATTCCTGGTACATGGACTTTTCCAGCCTGGTGTTTGCGCTGTATGTGCTGAGCATCCCTACGCCCGCCAGCGAAGCGCTCTATCGCAGCTCGCTGGAGTTTACCAATCCGCTGCGCGAGACGTTCGGCCGGGTCGGGATCTTGCTGCCGGGCGCGGCCGTGATGCTGTTGGCGGTCACTCTCGTCATTCTGCTCACCTATGCTTTTCCCGGGCGCTCCTTCGACATGATGGTCCACTCCGTCTGGATCCTCATTTGGGCGGTAGTGGGCGGCGCGGCGATGGTCGTGCTGGCCTATGTGGCTCTGCAGAATCTGCCTTGCAAGACTGTTTCCTCGCCGCGCCAGCCGCTCTGGGTCTATTTGGTGCCGGGCTTGTTCTTCCTCTCCTGCCTGTCACCCTATGTCGGGCTCAAGACGGAGAGTTCCATCAACATGTTCAGCAATCTGCACACGGAAGCCGGCCAGACCAATCATCTGCTCTTTCCCAAGCCACCATACCTGTTCAACTATCAGAACGAGGTGGTGAAGATCGTTGATTCCTCGGAGCCTCATCTCGTCCGGCAGTCGCGGGCGGGCAATCACCACGTCCTCCTCGATTTGAAGAAACAGCTGCGCCGGAAGCCGGAGGCCTGGGTGACTTACGTGAAGGACGGCGAGACGATTACCCGGGCTAACGCGTCGACCTTCGCGGGCGAAATGCCCAGCCTCATCGAACGCAAGTTGCTTATGTTCAAGTTGGTGGATTTCTCGCGGCCGAAGGCCTGCACCCACTGAGCGCCGTTCTCACGAACGAAACTGGAGATGTCGACTGATAGATGTCGCTGGGCAGTCGACTTAAGCCCTCCATTTCGCCGGGAAATGTCCAAAGCGCCTCGCGATTGCAAGAGTCACGCGTCGCTTTAAGTTCATGTCGTTGTTGCAAACCACTGCGCACCCTCGGATCAGGGCCCGAGGGCATGCTTTTGCGCGACATGAATTGAATTAGCGCCGTTCGAGATCTGCAGGGATCAGCGAGCGGCCGCGAAGCCGCAGGGTGGCCCGGCGTCCGAGCTTGAGCGCCGGATAGATCAGCCGCGCCGCCGTCCTGTTTGAGAGAATCCTGCGGTTGAGCCAGCCAAAAAGCGTCGAAGAGGAACTGAGGATCGCCAGGAGATTGATGGCTTCCTCGCCGTGGTAGACGCGGTCCTCGAAAACGAAGAGCATGCCCTCATTCAGGTCGAAGCCCTGGCGCTGAAACTCGGCAACGCGCGGGTCGCCGGAGCGCGCGTCGAGCAGCTCGACAGGACCGACCGCGTCGCGCAGCCGGGCAAAGCGGACATAGCTTTGGCAGAAGATGCAGTCGCCGTCATAGATGATAAGCGCCGTCTTCCCGGGTGGCTTCATTGCAGCGTCGGATCCTGACTGTGCCCGATCGGTGCTTCTACGGCGCCATCCATCGCGCAATTGCTGTAGAATGCGCAGCCGGAGATGACGGGCAGGTTGCTGAAGGCGTCGAGGATGGCGACGAGCACCAGCCCGATAATGCCGAGCATCAACATTTTCTTGTAGGCGGGCAGGTCGCGAAGCATCTTGGTCCTTTGCTGCTTGATACGGACCTGGTCGATCCGACGTCAAAGCGCGATCGATTTCAACAGCCGGCCGCCTTTCGCAAAAACGGTAACCGGCGCGGGTCAACGTTTCCTATCGAAAGGCCTTGAACTGACACATCGGCACTACCCCGATATTGTGCAGCGCAACAATGGGTGAAGATCGGCGGAAAATCAAGCGGACTGCTGAATTTTAGTCTGCGCGGTCTGGGGTTCAGGGACGCGGCAAACGCATGGATTTCAACTCAGGCCATGGCTATTTCCTCATCCGCGGCCTCATCCTGGTCGGTGCCGGGCTTCTGATCCTTTCGCTGATCGTCAATATTCGTGTGGCGCACAGCGCGCGCCACGACATGCGCCATCGTGAAAAGCTTCTGGAATATAATCGCAACATCTTTTCCCAGCTTGGCGTGATCCTGATCGGTATTGGCGTTTCTCTGTTCATCTTCTTCTTCAGCAGAATTATCAGGACCAGCGCAAACGAGAAACTGAGCTCCAGCTGGCTCTCGCCAAACTGGCCGCGCGCATTGCTCGCGGCGCCGCCGTCGTCGAATACCTTGGCGAATTCGATGCGCTGCTGGATGATGGCGGGCCCTACATCAGCCCGGAACTCGGTGGAACGAATGCCGCGCCCGCTCCGAGGCGCGGGGCCACTCGCCAGGTTACGAAGGTCTTGCGCCCCGCGACTGACACCCGTAACATGGGGTTGCAATCACGTCGAAAGGTGGTCAGGCCGAGTTCGCATCCCTCGGGAGCTAGGTCGATGACCAAGGTACGGTGCTCACCGTTCAGAGGGCAGCAGCCCCAGTAGCGCGAAGCCAAGGCGTGAAACCATTTGGCAGGACCCGACAGCATGTGATGCCTGAGAGCGCCTGGGGAGTTCGCTACGCAAAATGTAGAATGTTTGCCCATCGCCTCTTGCCGAAAATCGTCAAGAAACGATTGAGGCGGCTGATGAGATATGACCGACCCGGCGTCGGAAGGGTGCGCTTTGGCGACTTTGAGCGGACGGATCCGATCAGTCGAAATTTCGGGTATGATCGCGGAACACCAATTGATCGTATCTACATCGAAAGATTTCTGGCGGAACACGCGTCAAGCATCCACGGTAGAACGCTTGAAGTCGTCGACGACGACTACACGGCTCGCTTCGGAGGACCGAGAACGACACAGCGTGATATCGTCGACTTGCGCCCTGAAAATACCCGCGCGACGATCGTCGGCGACCTCACGAGCCTGGGCGCAGAATGGAACGATAAGTTCGATGCGATCGTACTGACCCAGACTCTGCATCTCATCTTTGATCTGCAGAAGGCCGTTTCTGCGCTCTTCCGGCTCCTCAAGAGCGGTGGAACCGTACTTGTAACGGTGCCAGGCCTGACGCCCATTGATCATCATCAGGAATATGAAACCTGGTATTGGTCGCTGACGGAAGCTTCCGCTCGCCGATTGTTCTCGGATGTCTTTGGGGCGGACTCGACGCATATTGCTGTCTATGGAAACGTCTGCTCTGCGGTATGCTTTCTCGAAGGTATTGCTGCGGAAGAGCTCAAGCCAGAAATGCTACACGAGCAGGATCATCACTTTCCTGTCACCATCGGGATATGCGCCACAAAGGGCTAATAGAATGGCTTGGACGCTCAAGACAAGGTTGCGCCGCGTTTTACGTCGCTGCGTCTTCAAGCCGGTGATCCTGATGTACCATCGCATCGCTGCAACGGACCTGGACCCGTGGGAACTCGCCGTTTCGCCAACCAATTTCGAGAAGCAGGTGCGGGACCTCGCAAAGACGAGACGTGTGCTGCCGTTGCGCGAACTCGCATCGAGGCACATTGAAGGAAGCCTTCCACCTGACGCTGCAGCCATTACTTTCGACGACGGCTACGCGTGCAATGCCTTAATCGCGGCGCCTATCCTGGAAACGCTCGGTCTTCCTGCTACGTTCTTTCTGGTAACGTCCATGCTCGGGAAAACCGACGAGTTCTGGAACGATGCTCTCGAACGGGTTATCTTCGATCCTAGGACCGCAGGACCAGCCTCCCTCGTCGTCGCCGGTCGCGATGCTCATGTTGATCTGGGTGAGCAGGCCGATGACTATCAATTGGGCCTAGGGTGGCGAGCTATGCACGAGCCGCCTCGAACTGCGCGCGAGCAGGCCTATCTCAAGCTTTGGAAGGTTCTGAAGCCGGCCTCTTTTGATGTGCAGTACCAAGCAATCGAATCACTCGCTCGCCAGGTCGGCAGTGACTTGGCGCCTCGAACCAGCCACCGACCCATGACGATTGATGAAGCCCGAATGCTCTCGCGAAGGTCGCGCTTGGACATTTCAGGTCACACGGACACCCACGTTTCCCTCCCATTGTGGGATCGGCACATCCAGCTGAAGGAGATCCAAAAAAGCTGCCGGACGTGCGAGGACCTGTCGTCCCGCCGATGCACCACATTCGCCTACCCCTATGGCGACTATTCCGACCTGACCATCGAATGCGCAAAAGAGTCGGGGCTGGTCTGCGCCGTGTCGGCCTACCCCAGACCTGTGGCGAACACGGACCTCCCTCTGGTGCTGCCGCGGATCATGATGACGAACGAGAGCATTGTCGGATATCTGGACGCAAATTGATGCATAAGCCGATGTTCGGCGAGCGCGGTCGCGGCGTCATTGTTCAGTTCGTGATCTGGCCTTCAGTCGGGTCGAGATCACGCCAGTCTCCACGATCGGAAGTACGAAATTCTGCGCCATCACGGCTTGGCAGATCTGCTTCTTGAGCAAAGGGCCCACCGAGCGAACGCCACGATCCGACTCTCGCGGCGCATCGACATCACAACAGCTTGTGGAGCCTCGCCGACGTCCACATTGGGGTCGCGATTTGCCCTTGCCCCGAACCTTGAATGTCGCCAACGGGTCAGCAGCACTGGTCGCGCGCATGTCGGATTTTTGAACGGAAAACGGCCCCCGAAGGCTCGAAAGGGCTCTTTCCGGATGTTGACGCCCTATGAACATGTAGGCGTAGAGCCGAATGGTATCGCCCGACTGAATGGGACTATCGGCAATCCGTGAAGCCGAGCCAATTCGCACTTGCCACAAAGTATGATGCGGTGCACAATCGCCATCGAAACCGAAGGACCGGGCCGGCCGATAAGCCGTATCCAGGAAACGCTGAAGTTGAACCTTCCCGTACGTGAGACCTGGCTGGACACTGCCAAGGGCTTGGGAATCACCCTCGTCGTCATGGCCCACGTCCTCGACCACAGCACCTGGCGCTGGGCGCACCCGATTTACTTTACGGCATCGCTGTTCTTCATGCCGTTCTTCTTCATCATATCCGGCTACCTTTTTGCCGTCACGGAGAGGAAGGCGCTTTTCCGGAAGCGCGTCCAGGGCCTGCTCATTCCCTATGTAATGTTTCTCGGCGCGATCATGGCGAGCGTGCTCGTTGTGGACTTTTTGCGCGGCGACACCCCGGCGCCCTGGCAGATCAGGGAACTCATCACCGACGCGCTGTTGGGCGGACGGCACCTGACGCGCGAACTCGGCGTGTTCTGGTTCGTCACCTGCCTCGTCGCCACGCAACTCGTCTACAACGAGGTCGCGATCAGGACCAGCGGACCGACCGATCCCGGCATGCTGATCTTCGTCGGCGCATCCGTCGGCCTCGCCTATTCAATCCAGGCCTATTGGCAGAACGTGCGCGCGCCGCTGGCTCTGACGAACGTGCCGCTCGCCATCGGCGCATTCTGGTTCGGACATTTCCTGCGCGAACGCGGCATGAGCGCGCTGTGGTCGGCGGTGTTTGTCGTGGCGGTTGCTGGGGTCGCGCTGGCGGCGGCGCGGACAGGGTCCGACTTTACCTTCAGCATGAAGAACGCCATTTTCGGCCCGCCACTTCTCGGCTTGCTCGTTGCATTGGCGATCTCGACCTTTATCCTCGGCCTCATCCGCTTCATGGCGATGCCGAGCTTGCGCATCGCTCCGTTGGCGGAAATCGGCGCAGCCTCCCTGGTGATCATGTTCGTCCATCAGTTCGTTCATTTCACGCTGCGGGACTTCGGAATGTCTTCCGAGTTGGCGCTGATCGCCCTGTCGCTCGGACTTCCCTATCTTCTCTATCGCGGACTGAGGTCGTCCCGCATCCTGTCGCCCTGGTTCATCGGAAGCGGAGACCTGGCGCTCAGCATCCAACTGATGAGGCGGAGCCTCGCCTTCCGGGCAGGCTGAGCACGAACGCGGATCGTCTGCCTTGCCGGCCCCGGGGCGTGCGCGTGTCGGCGTCCGAGTACGATCCCCCGGACAGACCTTCCTGGCCCTGTTCCCGCGAGGGCGGCGGGCGTATTCTCGCGGTCCGACGGGTCGAAAATCATCAGGGGAGGAGATTGCGATGGCTGAGGCAACGCGCCACGACGCTTGGCAGGCCGGGGATAGCTACGACCTCTATATGGGGCGATGGAGCCGTCAGATCGCTCCACCGTTCCTGGATTGGCTCGATCCGGCGGAGGGTCTGGACTGGCTGGAGGTGGGTTGCGGAACCGGGGCGCTGTCGGCAGCCATCCTGGCCCGTTGCAATCCCAGGAGCCTGGTGTCCATAGACCCGTCGGAGGGGTTTCTCGCCAAGGCGCGGGCAAACGTGCCGGGCAAGCGTGTCGCGTTTCTCGCAGGCGATGCGCAGGCCTTGGCAGTCGAATCGGGCAGCAAGGACATGGTCGTGTCGGCGCTTGTTCTCAACTTCGTCCCCGACAAGCAAAAGGCGCTCGCCGAGATGCGGCGAGTGGCCCGCCCTGGAGCGACGATCGGCTTCTATGTGTGGGATTATCCTGGCGGAGGAGTGGAATTCATGCGGGCCTTCTGGACCGCTGCGACGGCGCTTGACCCCGGTGCCATCGACCTTACCGAGGACAGGCGTTTTCCATTTTGCACACAAGATGGACTGACCGATCTCGCGGAGAAGGCCGGCCTGGGCTCCATCGACTCCACCCGGATTGAAATGCCGGCCGTGTTCAAGGACTTTGACGACTACTGGCGTCCCTTCACCCTGGGTGCGGGACCGGCGCCCGGCTACTGCATGAGTCTCGACCCCGCAGCTCGCCAGAGATTGATGGAGAGGCTCCGCGACAGTCTGCCGCGCGGCGAGGGCGGGTCCATTCCCCTGAAAACGAGAGCCTGGGCAGTCAAGGCGAAGGTGCGCTGATGACCGGCAGCCCATGTCGCGCCAGACCGGCAGGCGGCCAATCATAGACTGCCGGCGCAAAGTTCGGGTTGACCGGCCTTGTGCGCGAAGCGACTATTCGTTTGGACAGCCGAGATGCAGATTGCGCGAGGAGATTACGATGGACGAGCCCGATCGCTGGCGTCACATGTCGAGCGCGCCAAGGGATGGCAGCCGAATCCTTGTCACGGTTCGGCCGTCTGAACAGGGGCCGGCGGAAGTCGACCTGGCTTACTGGTCTCGAGCCGACCAGTTCGGCAGCGAAGGCTGGCGCGCTTCCGACTCGTCGCCCGGACGCGTGGTTGAATACGCCGAGCCCGAGCTGAAATGCTGGATGCCACTGCCGACAGCCAATCTGAGCAAGGGTTCATTGCCGAGCCCCTGGGACGAAGAAGATGTCCCGCTGCTGGATGGATCGGGGATATGAGGCTGAGCGCGAAGGGGAGTTTTCACCGTAAAAAGGCCATTGGGATCGAGCCGAAACCCGCTCTCGTGCTCACCGACTCCGGAACGACTTGCTTATCTCTGCTTCGATCTGCGCCAGCCTCAAGCCAATATCGTCGGTCAACTTAAGTGTATTGTTCATAGCGATGCGCGGTTTGAATGGCTGCAGTCGCCGGAAAAAATCACGCCCAAGTCGCGCGATCAGCGCGCATGCGCGGATCGCTGTGGTCCGGAAATCGAGCGAGCGGACCGTTGATACCCGGCAGGCCCGCTGCTTCTCGAGATAATGCGTAAGCGCAATATCGTGGCGTAACGGGCCGCCGCGCGGCTGCTCATTCTGCCAGGGATCATCATGCCAGATGGGCCATTCGGACGAACTCGGGCGTAGCATAGTGTCCTCCTGAAATAAGGGCTGCTCGTCCGGACAATCTCCACCACGGACGTGAGAGGCGCGTTGGGGCTAGCGTGAAGGATTCGTGAAAACGCCAGGCCGATGAAAATGACGGTTGAATTAGGGACAACTACAGGAAAGGATCGCAACCAAAGTTGTGGCCGTGGGCGGACCCGATGTCGCACCCTCATCTCTGTCTGCTGGGCGGTTTCGACTTCGCCGGAGGCGCAGCGGCGACCCCGGTTTTCAGCCGCAAGGCGCGCGCTATGGTGGCTTATCTCGCCCTGCAATCCGGACACTCGCAGTCACGCGAGAAGCTCGCCGCGCTTTTGTGGGGCGGCAACGGTGAGGCCCAGGCGCGGATGAGCCTTCGACAGGCCCTATCGGCTATCAGGAAAGGGATGGACGGATCCGATGGCCGAACGTTCCTGACCGACGGCGACAGCATTACCCTCAATATCGACGATCTTGATTTCGATGTCGTGCGGTTCGAGGCGCTGGCCGCCGGTTCCGAACCGGAGCACCTCGAACAGGCGCTTGTCGTCTATCGCGGCGACCTGCTCGACGGCTTCGGCCTGAAGGAGGAGCCGTTCGAGGATTGGCTGCGGGTCGAGCGCGAGCGCCTGAGGGCGATGGCCGTCGCGGCACTGGACAAGCTCGTCGCGCATTACTGCACCACGAACGATCCTGCCTCATGCGTGCGCTCGGCAACGCGCCTGCTCGCCATGGAGCCGCTGAGGGAGGATATCCACCGCGCCCTGATGCGAGCCTATGCGGCTCAGGGCCGGCTCACTCTCGCGCTGAAGCAATATGAAAATTGCCGCGGTGCGCTGCAGCGGGAACTGAACCTGCAGCCCGAGCCGGAAACCCGACATCTCTATGAAGACCTGCGGACGCGCCGCATGACACCGCAAGCCGCCTCCCGGGCAGCTGCCTCGGCGTCGTCTTCCCAGACGCCGCCACCGTCGCCAGCCCGAACCGGCGAGCGGCCGGCGTTCCCGGCCGAGCCGATGCGCCCCGCGACCCATTACGTCAAATCGGCCGGGATCAACATCGCCTATCAGGTGACCGGCGACGGCCCGGTCGACCTGATCTATGTGCCTGGATGGGTCTCCAACCTTGACCTTGCCTGGTCGTCGCCGCGGCTTTCGCATGTGCTCCATCGCCTCAGCGCCTTCTCGCGCCTGATCCGCATGGATAAGCGCGGCACGGGGCTGTCCGATCGAAATGTCGGTTTGCCGACCCTGGAAGAACGGATGGAGGACATGCGGGCGGTGCTGGATGCGGTCGGCTCGAAGCGCACGGTTCTGTTCGGCAGCTCCGAGGGCGGTCCCATGTGCATGCTGTTCGCGGCGACCTATCCCGAGCGCACGGCGGCACTTGTGCTCAACGGAACCTATGCCAGGGGCAGATGGTCGAAGGATTACCCTTGGGCAAGGACAGGCGAGCAGGTGGAAGAAGACCTGGCCGCCATCGAGCGACAGTGGGGGGAGCCGGCGGATATGAGCAATGCGGCACCCAGCCTGATGAACGACGCGTTCGAAAGAGAATGGTTCGCCGCTTACCTCAGGAGTTCAGCCTCGCCAGCCGACGCGATCGCGCTGTGGCGCTGGGGCACCGAAATCGATGTTCGCGCCCTTCTCCCAGCCATTCACGTCCCCACACTGATCGTGCAGACGGCGGGCGACCGCTGGGTAAAACCGGAAGAGGGGCGCTACCTGGCAACGCATATCGAAGGCGCCAAATACATCGAGCTTGCCGGCCGTGATCACGTAATCTGGGGCGAGAATTCCGATCGCCTGGTCGACGAGATCCAGACCTTCGTCACCGGCACCTTGCCGGCAGCGCCGGGCGAAGGGGTTCTGGTGTCGGTGCTGTCCCTGGAGATAGCCGGCCCCCCTTCTGGTGTCGGCGCAGATCTGATCGAGCGATACGCCGAAGAGATCCGCGGCGAACTGCTCGCTGCCGAAGGCAGACAGATCAGGCGCTCCGCAAGCGGATTTTTCGCCGTGTTCCAACGGCCGACGCGGTCGATCCAGTGCGCGATCGCGATCCGTCATCGCCTGAGGCATTCCGGTCTCGATGTCCGCTCGGCAGTCCATACCGGCGAATGTCAAGTGCGCGGCGATGACTTCACTGGCGTTGCGATCGAGCTGTCATCGCGGCTGCTCGATCACGCGCGGCCGGGCGAGATCATCGCGTCGCGGACGGTGCGCGATCTGGTAGTCGGCTCCGGCCTGACATTCGAAGGGCATGGCGAACTGGAAGCGAGCGGGCTGCCCGGTGGCCTGCAGCTTTTTTCCGTCAGTAAACTGGCTGTCTGACATTGGCCGACAACAAATCGCGGCGTGCAGGTTCGGCATCGGGCAGCCGGCCGTCGCCAAGCGGCCGCTGCCCTCACGCCATCCGCCTTCGCTGATCTGACCGATGTCCGTCGCTCGTCAGAACAGGAACGCAGCCGTGGCCGGGTTCGCGCCCGTACGGCCGTTTGATGAATCCATACCTCGAATGAGCTCGAGGTCCTTTGAATCCAGCTCGAAATCGAAGACGTCGAAATTGGCGGCAATCCGGTCCTGGTGGATCGACTTTGGAATGACGATCAGCCCTTCCTGAAGATGCCAGCGGATGATCACCTGCGCCACGGACTTGCGGTGTTTTCCGGCGATCTTTTCGAGGGTCGGGTCGCTCAACAGCCGGCCGCTGCCCAGCGGGCTCCAGCTTTCGATGCGGATGTTGTGCGTGCTGTGAAATTCTCTGGTCTGGCGCTGTTGAAACCGGGGATGGAGTTCGATCTGGTTGACTGAGGGTGTGACACCAGTTTCGCCGATGATCCGCTCCAGATGGTCGTGGTTGAAATTCGAAACGCCAATCGACTTGGTCCGGCCGGATTGCCTGAGTTCGATCAGCGTCTTCCACGCCTCGACATATTTGCCCTGGCTGGGCACTGGCCAGTGGATCAGGAACAGGTCGATCTGCTCGATGCCCAGCTTGTTCATCGTCTCGTCGAAAGCCCGCAGGGCGGCGTCACGCTGATGCGCGCCGTTTCGCAGCTTCGAGGTGATGAACAGTTCGCTTCTCGGCACGCCAGCCGTGCGGATCGCCTGCCCGACGCCCTCCTCGTTCTGGTAGCCTTCGGCGGTGTCGATCAGTCTGTAGCCGGCCTTGATTCCCCAACTCACGACTTGGGCCGTAATGGCTGGATCGACCTGCCAAACGCCAAGGCCGATCTGGGGAATGGCTGAGCCATCATTCAATGTGATCTGCTCAACTTTAGTCAGGGTAATTTGTTCAGGCATGCTCAGGTCCTTCTGCATCGCTCCGCCCCGGCGCAGTGCTTATCTAGGCGCGGCGTCCGCCAATGCGAGTCGACAGGAGGAGAAAGTAGAAGTGCGCCGTGAAGCCGGGATGAGATCCGGTTCGAACCGCCCAGCGTTTCCAAACACGATTCCAGAGATCAATAAATTGGACCGGGGGATGGCACGCCAATCCGGATCGATCTCGAAAAGTCTGGCGAAAGGCCCGACTCCCGCGCACGGCCGTCAATGTGGGCTGCCTCCCTCAAAACCGACATCGGCAAGCTGACATCGAGCGCACCCCGTGCATACGCATATTCGGGAAGATAGCCGTTAACGATGAGGCGCCAGTCAAGAGGCACCACGTCACCGACGGCTCGCATCATCTTGACGATCGTGGTCGTGCAGTTCGTCGTGATGGAATTATAGAATTCTGGAGTCGTGGAAAGTGCATTTGCGTCCAAGACGTATTCCAGCAAGAGCGCCCGGGCCGCTTCCGGTGACACTTTTAGCCGATAGATTTGGACATCCTCTCCACGAACGTTTGACCTGACGCCGACGACGTCTCGCTCATCAGCCGCAATAATGACCAGGGGATTGCTCTTGAACAGGTCTGCCATGGGTGAAAACTTGCCGCCTCCATGGCGCCGCACCTCAATCGACCAGGCAAGATAGTCACCTCCTGCAAAGCCGAAGCTTATGATGACATGGGCGATTTTGGTCCCGGACCAATAAGACATGAAGAGATCCACCGTCTGAACGTTGGAGAGGTCGTAGGTCCGCGTTGTCCAGCGTTCGGTGAAATCAGTAGCGCTACGCCACTCGAAGTCGCGCACATCAGTCAGCGTCAACAGGTTTCCGTCGCGTGTGCCGGTTACCTGACGGGCGACGTCGGGCGCCCAG
Organism: Mesorhizobium sp. WSM4817; assembly: GCF_055811135.1. NCBI lineage: Bacteria > Pseudomonadati > Pseudomonadota > Alphaproteobacteria > Hyphomicrobiales > Phyllobacteriaceae > Mesorhizobium > Mesorhizobium sp. WSM4817. Next base: position 71,866 of record NZ_JBVVQQ010000011.1, read on the forward strand.
TCCGCGTGATCGAAAGGCCTGATGGTGCTCCACCAAACCAGAACCACAGCTAACGCAGCTGCAAACAGGACAAGCGCCCTGATGCGAAACCGGCTGAAGAGGGCGATGATAGTGGCGAGGCCGAACAAGATGAACAGGACGCCGGCCAGAGCCCGTCCAAGCTCAGCCACAGGCAGACGATACCACATGGCAAGTCCGGCCCAGGCAGTCAGGATTGTGACGGCCAGCGAAAGGATGATGGCAAGCGAGATCCGAGCGATGCGACGCATTTATTCCCCCTCTGGCGGGCCGCTCTGTGGTGGCCTAGAATTGCCTGGATGCCATTTTTTCACCGGACGTCCGAAGGCAGCTCTACATGGCGATATTGGAGCACATTCGGGCTGTTGCGCCAACTCGGCGCACGCCCGGCCAGCCGATAAGAGGACTGGTTGAAAAGCCCCGGCCAGCTTGCCGTTCATCGTTGGTACCCGGCGGGCCGACATGTTATGCTGTGGCGGCAACCGCTGCAGCCCCAGGTGACTGTCAGGGGGATTGAGTTAGGCAACGCTTTCGGTCGTTTGGTCCCGACCGGAAGATCGTGCTCGGCGCTGGAAATTTCGCACAAAAGCAACCGCCCGCAACGTTGTGTCTGACTGCCACAGATGCCCCGAAGCTGGCCACGTGGGAGGATATCGTGATCAAGAAACTGGCTTTCGTTTTGTCATGCGCTGCCGCCCTTTGCGTAACGTCCGCCTTTGCGCAGGACGAAAATCTCGAGAAACTTGGCGGCTTCAAGACGACCGGCACACCGATGATGGAGCCGATCCCGCAAACCGGAGAAAACGCCGAAGCCCTCAAAGCCATTGCAGCGAAGGTCAAAGTCCCGGATGGTTTTAAGATCTCTCTCTATGCCATCGTTCCCGACGCGCGTCATATCGCCGTAGGACCGCAGGGCGTGGTGACCTTCGTCGGTACCCGCAAAGAGCTGGTCTACTCCATGACCGACCGCAACAAGGACCGCGTCGCCGACGACGTGAAGGCCTTTGCGCCTTCGATCAAAATGACGGTTCCGAACGGCGTCTGTTTCTCGAGGGATGGCCACCTCTACGTCGTCGAACAGAACCGCGTATTGTGGTTCCCGGCGGCCGAGTTTTTCTATGAAGGTCCCGATGTCGCGGCTTTCCCGATCGTGAAGCAGGGCGAGCTGATACCCGCATCCAACGAGAGCTACAATCACACGGCCCGAACCTGTCGCGTTGGGCCTGACAACCGCATCTATATTACCATCGGCCAGCCGTTCAATGTGCCAGCCCCCGAAGTGCTCCCGGAATTCGAGAAACTCGGCATCGGCGGCATCATAAGCATGAAGCAGGACGGTACCGACCGCAAAATTTATGCGCGCGGAATGCGCAATCCCCTCGGCCTGGATTTCAACCCAAAGGACAAGACACTGTGGGTGAACGACAATCAGGTCGACGGCATGGGCGACACCATTCCCCCAGGTGAAATGAACCGTGTTACCGGACCGGACCAGAATTTTGGCTTCCCCTGGTATGGCGGCGGCAAGGTTCGTACGGTTGAGTACAAGGACGCAACAGTCCCCGAAGGTGTGATCTTCCCGGAGGTCGAGCAAGAGGCTCACGCGGCCGATCTCGGGCTGTCGTTCTATACCGGCAAGCAGTTCCCCGAAAAATACCGCGGCGGCATCTTCTCGACCCAGCACGGCTCCTGGAACCGCGTGGACCCGGTGGGGGCACGGGTGATGTTCACCTCGCTCAAGGCGGACGGCACGGCGGACAAAGCTGAAGTGTTCGCTGACGGCTGGCTGAACGAGAATGGCGAGTATCTCGGCCGTCCTGTCGATGTTCAGATGCTCAAAGACGGTTCGCTGCTGGTGTCCGACGATTTGGCCGGGGCCGTCTGGCGGATTTCCTACGGCGATTAAGCGACTGGCCAGGCGGCAGCCTTCTGCTGCTGCCTGGTTTGCTTCTCTATGGATAAGGGAGTTCGGGGTGAGGCGTTTGATCGTCAGTCTGGCTGCGCTCTTTGCCTGTTCGTCGCTTGCGCAGGCTGGAGGTGATGCCGCTTCGGGAAAAAAAATCATGCTGAAGTGCCAAGTCTGCCATGGCAAGGACGGCATCGCCAAGCTGCCTGACGCGCCGAACATAGCAGGGCAAAAGGAGGCTTATCTTGTCAAGGCGCTGAACGCCTTCAAGACAGGCGAGCGCAAGAACGAGCAGATGACTGTCGTGACCAAGGGCTTGAGCGATGAGGATATAGCTGATGTCGCCGCCTATTATTCATCGATCAAGATCACCGTTCAGGTTCCGCCATGAGGCCAGCTCGCAGACGTCCGCCGCCTGGCCACGCCACCGAGCGATCACGGGTTCCATCCGCCGCTGCCGTACGACGGGTAATGATCTCGAGTAGATGACCGTTGGGGTCCTCGAAATAAACGCCGCGGCCGCCGTCGTGGCGATTGATCGCGCCCAGCTGCGTCCGGCCAGGATCAGCCCAGTACGGCAGGTCCCGTTCAGGAATCCTGCCGAAGATCTCGTCGAACTCGGCTTCGCTGACCAGGAAGGCGTAATGCTGCGGCCTGATTTCGCCTGAGGTATCCATGTAGTCGAGGTTGGCACCGTTTTCGGTGGTGACCATCTGGAAAGGCCCCCAGCGCCTCGGGGCGGAAAGGCCAAGCATTTCCGCCAGGAACTTTGCCGACGCCTCGCTGTCGCGGGCCGGCAGTATTGTGTGGTTGAAATCGATAGCCATGCCATCACTCCCTTCGATCTCTCCTCGCATGTCGTTGTTCCACGACTGAAGCGATGCTGCACGAGATGGGGTCGAAGGCCATCATGCTCAAGCCGGCGTGGCAACCTGCCCGATGACCTGCACGGGGTCAGCTTGGTGAATACGGACGATGATCATTTCGCCGCTCTCCGGCACCTCGCCGGTCAAGCCGGTGATGTTGACCTGATGCGTGACAAGCACCACAGGTCCGCCGAAACGCTGCCCGCGGAGCCAGGCCAGAGGGGCAGCGGTGCGCACTTCTGCGGCCGAACTGTCGCCAAAGACCGAATTGAGCAGCTCAAGAGGCACGACGTCGCCGATCCCGAGCAGGCGAGCGGTATCGAGGCAGCGACACCACTGGCTCGAATAGACGGCTGCCGACGAGATGCCGTTCGCACGGAACAGGTCGCCGATCGCGCGGGCCTGCGCACGACCTTGTTCCGACAGATTCCGCTGGGTGCTGCAATCACCGAGCCTGAAGCCAGGCGGATCGCCGGAGCCTGGGGCCGCGGCATGGCCGCAGCAGCGCAATGGCTTCTCCGGATCGCAGGGCTGCCCAGAGTGGCCCGGAGGCTTGGGCTGTGCCGAAGGCAGCCGCTCCGAGCGACAGGACAAGAAATCGCCGACGTCCAATTCGCATCTTGCTTCTCACCTTTCCGATTGGCAGCCTGACGCGGACCAGCACTTCATTCCGCAAGTAGCGACATAAATGTTGGTGTCGACGATTTCAGGACCGATCAGGAGCTGGAAAGATTCCAGCCGCGAGACAGGCCCCGCGTCAGCTTCCGCGATACCCGCCACATCAGCAAGGCGGCGGCCAGGCTGTAGACGCCCATCAAGGCCAGTTGCAGCGCGTAGTCGACGCCGGCGTCGATCAGGTATCCGGTGATGCCGGGGCCCATCGCCGAGGCCAGAACCATCACGGCTACCACAACCGAGCGGATCGCGCCGAGATGCGCGGTGCCGTAGATCTCCGGCCACATGGCGCCCTCCAGGGTCGAGGAGAAGCCGTAGCTGATGCCAAGCAGCGCCATGAAGACGAAGATGGCGAAAGGCGCCGTCAGATAGGCAGCCGCGAAGCATGCCAGCGCCAGCGGCAGAAGGAATAGAGGCAGCAGCTGGACCGCCGAGAAGCGGTCGATCAGCCACCCGGCCAGAAGCGCAAAACCCATCGTCGTGGCGGACAGGACGGCAAAGCCGCCGGCGAAGAGTGGCAGCGGCCAGCCCCGGAGCTCGGTTAGATAGACCTGGTGAAAGAAGATAGTCGTGCCGACGAAGGCGGGAGCCAGGACCCCCAGGCAGATGGCGTAGAAGGTGGAATCGCGCAGGACTTCCGCCCGCGTCCAGTGCTTCACTGCGCGTTGCGCCCTCGGCTGGGCCTCGCTCTGCGGATTGCGTTCCTTCCGGACCAGCGCACAAACCAGAGGCAAGGCCACGACCAGGATGAAGGCTGCGCAGACGAACCAGCTTCCCCGCCAGCCGACGATGCCAGCCACGAGGACGAACAGGAAAGGCAGCAGAGCGCCGCCGACATGAAAGCCAAGCGTGACGACCGAGACGGCGCGGCCCCGGTTCGCGGCGAACCAGCGGCCTGTTGCCGTCAGAGCGGTCTGGGTCATCATGCCCTGGCCAAAAAGGCGCAGCAGGTAGAGCGCAAGGAGCAGCGTTGGCAGCGACCCGGCGAACCCCATCGCAATGCTGGCGCAGGCAAGCATGAGCATCGTCGCGATCGCCATGGTCACTGTCGAATACCGGTCCAGCGGCCGCCCCAGGAACGGCAGGGTCGCCGCGCTAAGCAGCGTTGCCAGCATGTAGAGCCCGCCGAACTCGCCGTGACTCAACCCGAACGTCTCGCGGATATCGCCGTTCGACAAGGCGATGAAGAAGGTCTGCCCGAAGGACGAGACGAGGGTCAGCAAAAAGGCGCCCGCGAGCCAGCGGACATTGTTGACGACGAATGCACTGAAGGACTGCATGATCCCTTTGTTTCTCGATAGAGTGCGCGCTTACTGTTCGTCTTTATCGGCCTCCGCTGCCGGAGGATATCGGCCAGTTCCGCTTTGATCAGAGGCCTGGCTTCACGTTCGAGCCGGTCGAACTTCCATGCCGATTACCAACCAGCCAGTCCGACTTCGGCGTCCTCGCCACTCTGCATGCGAGTGAAGTCAGTCGGACGCCGTTGCGCTCTTAGGTCAGGCACTCAAAGGCATCATGCCTCTCGCTCAAGCTCAGGTTCGCTATCTTCTCCTTCTTCCCCTCTCGGATTGTATTTGCGGACACCGTCGAATGAGAAAGGCTTTTCGATGGAAGCCGGTCATTCGGTGGATGTCGGCCGAACCGGAACAATGGTATCCTGCAGGGAGCATTCGGGGAGGCGACTGCATTGACCGAGAGCTTGGAAGTCGAAGGGGCGAGAGGTTGGTCGAATCTGCTGATCGCGGCAGAAAGCGGCGATGCGGGGGCCGTTCGAGCGGAATTGGCGGCCGGCGCCAATATCAACGAGGCGGACGGCGGCGGCTGGTCAGCCCTTCATCTCGCAGCCCTCAATGCCCGCACCGCGGCGGTCGAGGCGTTGATCGAACACCCAGCAATCGATGTGAATTCCAGAAACAAATGGAAGAGCACGCCTTTGAGCCTTGCTTCGGCCAAGGGCCACTACTCCTCTATTTTAGCCCTCGTGAAACATCCCGAAATAGAGATTAATGCAAGAGCCGACTACTACGGCAGAACGGCCCTTATTGAAGCAGCAAAGAACGGGCATCTGGATATCGTTAAGTTGCTTGTCGAGTATGGCGCCGACGTGAATCTTACTGACAAGACCGGAAGAAACAACGCGCTTATCGAGGCTATCAAGGGACGGCACCACGAGGTCGCGGGATACCTGCTTGATTCCCGGAAAATGAACTTTCTCAACAAGGATATGAGACTGAACGCCTTGATCTGGGCTGGAAGCTGCCATAACCCTCAACTCATCGAAAAGCTGGAAGTCTCGATTCATACTTTCTTCGAAGGCAAGTGAAGGTCCCGCTTCCGCCGCGGTGACCATGTCCGCGGCTCTTGCACTTGCCGAATGTCTTCGATCGCCGCAGACCGCCTGTGGAACTCCCTTCCAAGATCATTCAACCAATCGGTTGACAATTCGAAAGCGTGCCTCTATATTCAACTACATGGTTGAATTAGAGACACCCCAGATCGACGCGGTTTTTCACGCGCTTGGCGACGCCACCCGCCGGCACATGCTTCGCGACCTCGCCGGCGGCGAGCGAACGGTGAGCCAGTTGGCGGAACCCTTCGCCATGTCGTTGGCGGCCGCCTCCAAACACATCAAGACGCTGGAGAATGCAGGGCTTATTCGTCGCGAGGTGAGGGGCCGCACACATCTGTGCCGCCTCGAACCCGGACCGCTGGCCAGCGCCCACCAATGGCTCGGCTTCTACGAGCGCTTCTGGACCAACCGTCTCGATGTCCTCGAGCGTCTGCTTCGCGAGCAGGACGCACGCAAAGCCCCGGGTGATTCCTGGGCCCAGGATGATTCCAGGAAATCGCCCGCCTCAAAAGAAGGAGACGACCAATGAACCAGATGAAAACCATCGAAGCCTATGGCGAGCTGACCGAGCCCGCGACGTTCACCATCCAGCGGCTTTTGCCCGGCCCGATCGAGCGGGTCTGGGCCTATCTCACCGAGAGCGACCTGCGCCGGCAGTGGATGGCTGCTGGCCAGATGGAAATGAAGGCCGGCCCGTCGTTCGAGTTGATCTGGCGTAACGACGAACTGACCGATCCGCTCGGCCAGCGCCCCGCGGGCTTTCCCGAAGAGCATCGGATGGAGGGCCGGATCACCGAGCTCGATCAACCTTACAAGCTCGCCATTACCTGGGGAAACACCGGCGGGGTTTCCTTCTTGCTGGAGCCGAAGGGCAATGATGTGCTGCTCACCGTCATCCATCGCCGGCTGCCGGAACGCGCAATCCAGCTCAACGTCACCGCCGGCTGGCACATGCACCTCGACATGCTGGCCGCCCGCCTCGCCGGAAAGACGCCGACCTCGTTCTGGGATGGCTGGAGCCGCCTGCGGGCAGAATACGACCGCCGCCTGCCGGCCTGACACGACCGCGTCGGCTGAAGTCACCGCCCAGCCTCCACCGGCATTCGCCCGTGGAGGCTCGCACACCAGCAACGATGAAACGATGAAACGTGCTTGCATTGGGCAAGCCTGATGGAGGAAGTCATGCGCAAATTGATCGCCGGAATGAAGATTTCCGTCGACGGCAAGATGGAGGGACCCGAGGGTTACGCGGAATGGGTCGACGCGTGGTCGGAGGAGTATGGGCTGATGCCGCAAATCGATGCCTGCCTGCTCGGGAGCATCATGTACGCCGGCTACGAGCGCTACTGGAGCGCGATCCAGGATGAGCCGGACAAGCCGTTGCCGATGACCGGCAAATTGCCGACGCCGGCGGAGCTCGAATGGGCCCGCTTTGCCGAACAGACCCCGCACTATGTGCTGTCGAACACGATGACTTCGGCGGCCTGGCCAAAGACGTGCTTCGTCCGGAGCCTCGAAGACATCGCTGCCCTGAAGCAGCAGCCAGGCAAGGATATCTATCTCATGGGCGGTGCGCGAATGACCGCGAGCCTCATCGATGCCGGGCTGGTGGATGAACTACGGCTTATCCTCTATCCACTGCTCGTCGGCGAAGGGAAGGCGCTGTTTGGAGCAACGCAAAATCGTCGCGGGCTTGAACTGCGGAAGGTTCAGCAGCTCACAGATGGGCGCGTGAGCCTGGTCTTTGGAATTGGCTAACTCAGCCGGTCTTCGCAGATTTCGCAGCGCTGCCCGGCTGAAATTTATTCCTGAAAGGCACGTCGCGGTCAGAGGGAAACCGACAGCCCACCGTCGACGGCCAGCACATGGCCGTTGACGTAGGCGGCAGCGTCTGAGGCGAGAAACACCACGGCTCCGCCGAGTTCCTCAGGCTGGGCCCAGCGGCCCGCCGGGGTTCGTGCCTCGACCCATTTGGTGAAGGCCTCGTCGCTCATAAGTGCGGTGTTGAGCTCGGTGGCGAAATAGCCGGGGGCGATCGCGTTGACGGTGATGCCGTGGCGGCCCAGTTCAGCGGCGGTCGAGCGTGTCAGCCCGTGCAGGCCCGCCTTTGCCGCCACATAGGCGTGAATGGTGGGACGGCCAAGGATCGCCGCAACCGATCCGGTGTTTATTATGCGCCCGAACTTGTTTGGCAGCATCAGGCGCACCGCGTCGCGCATCAGACGGAAGCAGGCCGAAAGATTGACGGCAATCACATGGTCGAAATCCTCGTCCTGCCATTCGACCAACGGACTTCGATGCTGGATGCCGGCGTTGTTGACCAGAATATCGAGGCGGCCGTGGCGTTCGACAATCCCTTCGAGCGACGCCCTCGAGATCGCCGCGTCGGTGACATCGAACGGCAGGGCTTCGGCACCGATCCTTTCGGCCGCCGCGGACAGCGCCGCCGGATCGCGGGCATTGACGATCACCGTCGCGCCGTTTTCCGCAAGTGCCTTGGCCATGGCGAAGCCGAGGCCACGCGAAGCACCGGTGACCAGCGCGACACGGCCGTTGAGCGAGAACAATTCCGACATTGATATCCCCCAAGAAAAGGGCGGGCTATGAAAAGGGCGGGAGTTTGCTCCCGCCCAATTAACGCTATTTGGAGCACTATTTGGCGATGCAGGTATCCGCTGTCTCCGGGGTGCAAATGTCAAGGCCGGTGTAGGTCGGGTCGGCCGGCGGAGCCTTGCCGTCCTTCATGTCCTTCAGCGCCATCATCGTCTTGTAGCCCATTTCGAAAGGCCGCTGGCCGACCTGGCCAAGCGAGAAACCTTCGTTCATCTGGTCGATCTGCACCGGAAGCGTATCGGCGACGACCAAGGCCAGGGCCTTCGAGGCTATCTTTTCCTTGTACGGCGCGACCGCGGCGCGGTTGGCATCGGGGATGAACTGCGGGAAGCCGCCGGTTGGGATGAACGCATCGAGGTTCGGGTTTTTCGCCATGATGTCCTCGAACTGCTGCACCGAGCGCGGGAAGTCGTCGTCGGTGTAGAGTGGGCAGCCCTCGATTTCGGTCCAGCCGTTCTGTCCGGTCAGGCGGTCGCCGGGTGAGGCCGCCGATTTGGTCCCCGAAAGCGTGTCGCGAATGCCCTGCATGCGCTCATTGTGGTTGGCGGCCGCCGCGCCGCCCGACTGGATACAGATCGTGCCGCCCTTGGGCTTGATCTGCATGGCGAGCTTGGCGAGGTTCGTGCCGATCTCATAATTGTGCGTGCCGATATAGGCGACGCGCAGGTCCTTGTTCTCGGGCAGCAGATCGGAGTCCCAGGTGAGGACCGGAATGCCCGCGTCCTTGGCGGCCTGCAGCGCAACCGCCATCGCCGCAGCGTTCGATGGCGATACGGCGATGCCGTCCACCCTCTTGGCCACGAGATCCTGCACGATCTGTACCTGCTCGTCGCCGCCGCCATGCTCGCCGGGGCCGATATACATGCACTCCAGGGCACCATTCGATTCGGCTTCGGCCTTCTTGCAGCCGTCGCGTGCCTGGTCGAAGAAAGGATTGTTCATGTTCTTCGGCACCAGGGCGAAGGTGTATTTCGCCTCGGCACCGGAAACGGCAAGCACCATGGCGCCAAGCGCGACAGCCGCCGTCAGCAGATGTTTCTTCATGTGAAGTTCTCCTCCTTGGTGTGACGTCCCGCAGGTCTCCCGCCGGCGGGTTTCTAGCGGTGCTTTTTGGGCATCAGGACTGCCAGCGACGCGGCGAGGATCGACTTGCCGCCGGTTTGCATGCCCAAAAGAACCGCAAGAACGATGAAGGCGCCGACGAAGGCACCCTGCCAGTTTGAATCGATGCCGGCCATCAGCAGCGCATTCCTGATCACTTCGAGGAACGCCGAGCCGATGACCGCACCGAAAGCCGTGCCGGCGCCGCCCATCAGGCTGGCGCCGCCAATCACTGTCGCCGCAATGACGCGCAGTTCGTAGCCCTGGCCCATCGCATTGATGGCCGAGCCGTTGTAGCCGAGCAGCAGGAGCGAGGCGATCGAGGCGGTGAAGGCAGAGAAAAGGTAGGCCTGGAATTTTATCCAGTCGACCGGAACGCCGGTGAGCCGTGCCGCCTCCTCATTGCCGCCGATTGCGAACAGATGCCGGGCCCAGGCAGTGAAGTTGAACACGAAGCCGACAATCAGCGCCAGGACCACCATGGTCCAGAATTGCGACGACAGTTCCGGTATCCAGTGCGGCGCCCAGTCCTCGGGTCCATGCCGCGGCCATTTCGCCTGGCCGATCGCCTTCACGATCGGAGCATCGGGCCCGAACTGGTAAAGCATCTGGTTGGCCGAGAAAACCACCGCCAGCGAGCGCGCGACGGACAGCATGCCGAGCGTGACGACAAAGGACGGCATTCCGACATAGGCGACAAAAAATCCGTTGACCGCGCCGCAGGCCAGGCCGGAAAAAAGACCCATGGCGAAAGCGGTGTACCAGGGATAATGCCAGGTGAGGAACAGGCCGGCGACGATGACCACGAGACCCATGATCGAGCCGACCGACAGATCGATGCCACCGGTGATGATGACGACCGTCATGCCGAGCGCCATGATGCCGAAAGGCGCAAGATTGCGCGTCACATTGGCGACGTTTTCGGAGGTGCCGAAGCTCGGCTCCATCGCTGTCATCAAGATGACCAGCGCGATCAGCGCGATCGTCACCCAGAAGGGCTGACTTGAAATCACGCGTTGGAAAGCTGTCTGTTCCTTGGTCGGGACGAAGTCCGACATGGCCGGCTGGCCGGCTTTCTCGGCTGACTCCTGAACCATAACCGGCTCCTGAACACTATTCGCCACGGATGGCCCCCGTTATCAGTCCTGTGATTTCCTCGGGTGATGTGTTGCCGGTGTCCTTGTCGGCAACCTTGGAACCTCGCCTGAGCACGATGATGCGATCTGCGACGGCAAAAACGTCAGGCATGCGGTGGCTGATCAGCATGACGCCGACGCCCTGCGCTTTCAGGCGCCGGATCAATTCGAGCACTTCCGCCACCTGGCGCACCGAGATGGCGGCGGTCGGCTCGTCCATCAACACCAGCTTGGCGTTTGAAAGCCGGGTTCGCGCAATGGCTACCGCCTGGCGCTGCCCACCGGACATCTTCTTGACCAGATCGCGCGGCCTGGTTTCCGATTTGAGTTCCCTGAACAGCGCTGCCGAGCGGTCGATCATCGCCTGCTTGTCAAGCACTCTGATCGGCCAAAAGCCTTTCTTGATCTCGCGGCCCAGGAAGACGTTCTGCGCCGCCGTCAGATTGTCGGCGAGCGCCAAGTCTTGATAAACGACTTCGATCCCCTTGGCGCGGGCCTGGACAGGTTTATGGAAATGGCAAACCTCGCCGTCCACGACAATTTCGCCGTCGCTCGGCGGGAAATTGCCAGCCACGGTCTTGACCACGGTGGACTTGCCGGCGCCGTTGTCCCCCATCAGACCCACGACTTCGCCTCGCTCCACCTGGAAGCTGACGTCGCTCAGGGCCTGGATGGCCCCGAAATTCTTCGAAACGTGGCGAACCTCAAGCACCGGCATCGCGGTCCTCCCCGGACAACATTTGCCAATCTTGTCCCGGACTTATGCAAGATAGCTAATCAGCGAAATGTATTCGACACAATCGTTATTCGAAGGAGACCGGCATCCGTTGTTGGAGGGGGGCAGGTGGACCCTGGAGCATCGAGAAGAATAGGACTTGCGAAGTTGTAGGATGACCGTATGATCTGACCCGATGATCACGGATCGCCCCTCTCAACGCGAAGCTTCCGGCGCAATTGCTGAGCTGCCTGCGCAGTTGGCGGGTGATGCGCTGATAGACGGCCGGTCGCCCCAGGCGGAGCGCTACCTCATCGATTGGAGCCGCGACAGGCGCGGAAGTTCCCGCTTCATCGTGCGTCCAGGATCGGTGGAAGACGTCCAGGCGTTTGTGAGATGGTGCTCGCAGAGCGGTATCGCCATCGTCGTGCAGGGTGGCAATACCGGACTTGCCGGTGGCGCCATTCCAGACAATTCGGACTACGCAGTGCTGTCGCTTGAGCGTCTCAATCGGATACGCCGCGTCGACCCGCTCGACTTCACGCTGCAAGCGGATGCCGGGGCCGTGCTGCAGGACGTCAAGGACGCCGCTGAAGCATCCGAGATGACCTTCCCGCTCGCGCTTGGCGCACAGGGATCGTGCACGATCGGCGGCAATGTCGCGACCAATGCCGGCGGCATCAATGTGCTGCGCTACGGCATGACGCGTGATCTGGTGCTCGGGCTTGAGACGGTCCTGCCGGACGGGACACTGTGGAGCGGCATGAACGGGCTGCGCAAGGACAATCGCGGCTACAGCCTGAAGCAATTGATGATCGGCTCGGAAGGGACGCTGGGAGTCGTCACCGGCGTCGAGGTAAGGCTCTCGCCCCGGCCGACGCAGGTCGAGACCGCCTATGTCGGACTGGGCAGCTTCCGCCAGGCGTGCGAGCTGTTCCGGACGGCAAGGCATCTCTGCTCTGACCTTCTCAGCGCGTTTGAGGTCATCGGCGAGGAGTGCCTGCCGCTGGTCCACCTCATCGATCCGAACCTGCGCTCGCCGCTGACGCAAAAATGTCCGGTTCATGCGATCGTCGAACTCGCCTGTGGGCCAGGGATAGATGCCGGCGGCCTTCTTGAAATTATGCTGGCGCGCGCCCTCGAGGCCGACCTGATCAGGGACGGCGTCGTCGCGCAAAGCCGCTCGCAGGCTGCCACATTCTGGGCCATCCGTGAGGGCCTGGTCGAGGGGCAGGCGCGGCGCGGCTATCATGTCCGCACCGACCTGTCGGTTCGTCTCAGCCAGGTGCCGACGCTGATCGAGCAAGCACGCGCGTGTGTCTTGCGAGACTGGCCTGGCTGGACATCCCTGACCTATGGCCATGCGGGCGACGGCAACATCCATTTCAACGTGCTGCCTCCCATCGATTGCGACCCCGGCGAAGCGAGGACCGTGGGGCAGGCGGTTTTGACCCGGCTCTACGAGCTGGTCGGAGCGCTCGGCGGCTCGTTCAGCGCCGAGCATGGCGTCGGTCGCAGCCGCAGTCACGTGTTCTGGGCCGGCCTGTCGCAGCGCGAGCGGCAGCTTCATTTCGCGATCAAGGCAGCCTTCGATCCGGCAGGCCTGTTCAATCCGACATGTCTCATTCCTGATCCGGGCGATTTGTAGGGGAAAGCCGCATGAAGCAGCGTTCGTCCATCATCGGCAGCGTGGAGGCGCTTCCGCATCGCGTCGCTTCGCATCTGAGCCGCGAGATCGAGGGCGGCGACATCATCCCGGGAGCCCGGCTCCCCACCGAAAGCCAGCTCGCCGACAAGTTCGGCGTCAGCCGAAATGTTGTCAGGGAAGCGATCGCGCAGCTTCGCGCCGATGGCATGATCGAGGCGCGTCAGGGCGTAGGCGCATTCGTCATGGCGCCGGAACAGCGGACCGCCATCCGGATCGACCGTGAGGCGCTGAAAGACCAGCGCAACATGGAGCAGCTCTTCGAGCTGCGCAGCATCCTGGAGACCGAGTCCGCCACGCTGGCCGCGGCGCGCTGTACATCCGATGATCTTGACGCAATCAAGGCTGCGCTGGACCGCATGGGCGGCGAGGAGCGCTGGGAGGATGGCAGCATCGAGGCCGATCTGCTTTTCCATCGGGCGATCGCCCGGGCGACCGGCAATAGTTACATCTACACCTTCATTTCCTTCGTCTGCGAGCAGATCCGCCAGTCGATCCACTATGCCCGCCTCACCAACCCGCTCCACGACCTGGTCGAGGTCAACGTTGCCGAGCACGTGCGGATCTACGACGCGCTCGCCGCGCATGATCCGCAGGCTGCCGGCGAGGCGATGCGCCGGCACATCGAAGGCGCCGCATCGCGCGTAGGCGTCGAGCTCACCGCCATCAATCGAGGCAAATGACCATGTCGCTCGGGCAGATCAAGGCAATCACCGATATCTGCCTGCTTGTAGAGGATATCGACCGCACCATCGACTTCTACACGCAGAAGCTTGGCTACCGGATCAGACGCCGCGCCGAGGGCTTTGTCGATTTTCATTCCGAGCGCGTGACGCTCGCTGCATGGCAATTGGACCACATCAATCGCCACTGCGGCGTCTCGAATGTCCGCTCACCGAAGCAGGCGCACAAGGCATGCGTCGCCATGGAACTCGAAAGCGCCGGCGAGGTCGACCGGCTCTACGCCGAACTGTCGGACAAGGGCGTGCCGTTCGTCGGGCCGCCCGGCGACTATGTCTGGAACGCGCGCTGCGCCTACTTCCACGATCCCGACGGGACGCTGTGGGAACTCTATGCCTGGACCGGCGCCGGACCGGGCGACTATCACGACACGCAAGTGTGATTGGATCGCGACGGCCTCGCAAGAAGGGCCGCGCCGCATGCAAACAGTCCAACAAAGGAGCAAGAAGATGAGTGGGAACGCATCGCAGTGGAATCGCAGATTGATCCTGAAGGCCGGCGCCGCCGGCCTGGCGGCTTTCGGGCCGGGACTTCAGCTGTTTGGCGCCAGCGCCTCGGCAGCCGCCAAGCTCGTGGTCCAGTATGACTGGCTGATGTCGAACGGCCAGATCGGCGACGTCGCAGCCGTCGCCAATGGCTACTTCAGCGAAGCCGGGCTTGAAGTGGAGTTCAGCCCCGGCGGGCCGAACGCCGCCACCGTGCCGCCGGTGGTGTCCGGTGCCGCCCAGCTCGGCCAATTCTCGGAATCGCCTCAACTCTATGCCGCGCGGGCGAGCGGCGTTCCGGTGAGGATAATCGCCTGCGGCTATCGCACCGGACCCTATGCGCTGACGTCGAAACCGGAGAAGCCGATCCGGTCGGTGGCGGATCTGAAGGGGATGCGGATCGGCACGCAGCCGACCGCGCGCTTCGCCATCGACGCGATGCTCGCGAAGAACAAGATCGACCCTTCCGAGGTCACCATCGTCAATGTCGGGTTCGACAAGGCGCCGTTGGTTCGTGGCGACGTCGATGCGATCGGCGGCTGGATCACCAACACGCAGGCGCTCAGCGTCGTCGGTGACGATCGCATCGATCTGCTGTTGTCGGAGCTCGGCCTGGCGTCCTATGCCAACGTCTACTTCGCGACCGACAGCGCCATCGAATCCGATTCCGCGACCCTGGCGAAATTCATCGGGGCGGTGGCCAAGGGGTGGGGCTGGGTCCACGCCAATCCCGAGCAGGCGGTCGACAAGCTCGTCGCGGCCTATCCCGAGATCGACGCAGGCTGGGAAAAGAAGACGATTTCCCTGGTGCTGAAACTGTCGTTCGACGACAACACGAAAAAGGATGGATGGGGCACCTTCGATCCTGCCTCAATCGAGAGCCAGATCGCGCTGCTTGACCAGATTGGCCAGTATCCAAACGGCAGGCCGAAGGCCGAGGACGTCTATACGACGAAGGTGCTCGAACTCAGTGCGGCTGATCGGCCGAAGCTCGGCGCGCCCGCCTCTTGATGGCCGCGCCGGCCATCGAAACTTCCGGGCTCGACGTCGGCTATCCCGGCCGGCGCTCGCCCGTGACGGTGATCTCCGGTCTCGAACTGACAGTCGAGGCCGGGACATTCCTGTCGATCCTCGGGCCTTCGGGGTGCGGAAAGTCGACGTTTCTGCGGGTTGTCGCCGATCTTCTGGCGCCGCTCGCGGGCACGATACGCGTGATGGGCGAAACGCCGTCGGCGGTGCGCTCCGGCCGGGGCGTGGGTTTTGTCTTCCAGGACTCGACCCTTTTGCCGTGGCGCACGGCGCGCGAGAATGTGCGGCTGCCGATCCAGGTGGGCCGCCGCAGCCTGTCGCGCATGATAGACGACCGCGCCGACGAGCTGCTCGAACTCGTCGGGCTGTCGGCGCTTGGTGAGCGCCTGCCGCATCAGCTTTCCGGCGGACAACGCCAAAGGCTGGCTATCGCCCGGGCGCTGCTTGGCGAGCCACGTCTGCTTCTGATGGACGAGCCGTTTGGCGCGCTTGACGAGATCACCCGCGATCGCCTCAACGACGAACTGCTGAACCTTTGGCGGCGGACCGGAACGACCGTGCTGTTCGTCACGCATTCCATTGCCGAAGCCGTCTATCTCGGGCAGCGCGTGATCGTGCTTGCCGCCCATCCCGGACGGATCGTCGCCGACCACGACCTTCGTCCGCTGAAGGGGCCGGACAACAGATGCTCGCGCGAGGATCCGGCGATCGTCGCGGCAATGGCCAGGATGCGCTCCGCCCTCGGAGCGGCGTCGTGAACCAGGGCGCGCTTTCGCCATTCGCACAGGCTGCGCTGCCGATCCTCGGCGCCGGCTCGCTTATTCTCGCATGGCAATTCCTGCTGCCGCTCGCCGGCGTGCCCGCTTACGTCGTTCCGACGCCGACCGCGATAGCGGGCGTGTTTGCCGGGAACGGATCGCTTCTCCTGTCGAACCTCTGGCCGACGGCCATCGAGGCGCTCTCCGGCTTCGTGCTCGGCAACCTCGCCGCAGTGCTGCTGGCGGTCGTCTTCGTTCACAGCCGTACGCTGCAGGCGGCCTATTTTCCGGTCGTGCTGTTCTTCAATACGATCCCGGTGCTGGCGCTGGCCCCGGTCGTCATCCTCATCTTCGGCCTCGGCATGCTGCCCAAGATCGTGATCGCGGCGGTGATCTGTTTCTTCCCAACGCTCATCAACATGATCCGGGGTCTGGAATCGGCGAGCCCCAGCGAGCACGAGCTGTTCCGCGTGCTGTCGGCGACGCGCTGGGAAGTATTCTGGCGCCTGCGCCTGCCGCGCGCGCTGCCAATGCTTTTCGCTTCGCTGCGGATCGCCTCGGCGACCGCGGTGATCGGCGCGATCGTCGGCGAGTGGATCGGCTCCGACAAAGGTCTCGGCGCGCTGATCATCCAGGCGACCTTCAACTACCAGTCCGACCGGCTCTACGCCGCCATCGTGCTCTCATCGCTGTTGTCGATCGGGTTCTTCATGACCGTCGTCGCCGCTGAGCGATGGTCGGTTCGATACCGTTAGAGGCGGCTGAACGCGTCGGCGACGGACGTAGCATCATTTGTTCCCGCGAAGGCAGGGCGCCTCCTTGAGAGCCGCCCTGTTGCTTGTGTTTCTGGCGATGATTAGAGCTTTCCCGCTGCGAGCAGTTCGCGGGTCCGCTTCAGCGTCGACAGCAGGGCGGCCTTGTAGCCGTTTTCGCTGCCGAACTGAGCCTGCTCGGCCTGCTCCTCGCGACCGTTTGGCTCTTTGCCGCGCAAGCCAATGTAGCAGTAGAAGCGAAGCTGCAGTGCGCCTTCTCCATCTTCGAACAGTTCGTTGACAATCGCTCCCTCGCGCGGACCGGATGCCTGGAAGAAGGTGACCTTGCTTTCCGGCTCGAGCGTGACGATTTCGCGCAGGTCGTGGCCACCGATCGTGGCCTCACGCACGAAGTGGGTAGCGCTTTCCTCCACAACGTCGCAACGGGTGCAGAGACCCGTGACAAGGAACAAGCGGGCGTCGCGTGCTTTCAGCTCGAGACCCTTCCACACTTGAGCGCGCGTCAATGGGACTTCGCCTTCCGGGTTCACCGGAACTGTGGCAGTTGAATAAATCATGATGACAGTCCTTGTGATCAGACAGGGGCTGCGCTTCCGTCAGGCGGAGGCAGCGGTTTCCGAGGCGAAGGCTCGATATGGGCGCAGTGGACGTCCGAGCAGGGCAGTCAGGCGCTCGACGTCGCCGGCCCCAGGCAGCATCCCGTCGGTGAAGAAGCGCTCGCCCATCAGACGCATGTCGTAGGCCATCCAGGCGGGCACGAACTGCTTGAGATTTTGCTCAAAATCCTCGGTATTGTCGCCGCCGTAGTTGATCGGGCGGGCGAGCACGTCTGACCAGATGGCGGCGATATCCGCCCCAGTCAGTGTCTCTGGACCGACGAGGTTGATCCAGTCGATCGCAAGCGGCTCTGCGGCCTGTTCACGGCGCAGCAGCTCAAGGGCGGCGATCTCGGCGATATCACGGACGTCGATCATGGCGAGACCCTTGTCGCCGATCGGCATTGTGTAGGTGCCATAGCCGGTGATGACGTCCTTGATCATCAGATCGTTCTGGATGAAGTAAGCTGGGCGCAAGATCGTAGCCTTGAAGTCCATCTGCTCGATCATTCGCTCGACGCCGAATTTGCCAGCGAAATGGGGCACGTTCACGTAGCCGTCAGCGTGGATCACCGACAGATATACGATCCGCTCGATACCGGCCGATCGGGCGACGTTCAGCGCGACCAAAGCTTGGGTGAATTCGTCCGGAACTACGGCGTTCAAAAGGAACAGAGTGGAAACTCCAGACATGGCTTTGCGCAGCGAATCGACATCGAGAAAGTCGCCTTGCACGACGGATACGCCTGCCGGGAAGTTGGCTTTCGACGGATCGCGGACGAGAGCACGTACATCAGCGCCGCGCTTGACGAGGTGTTCGACGACTTGGCGGCCAATATTGCCTGTGGCCCCGGTAACGAGAATGGTCATGAAATTTCTCCTGTTGGGTTGCTTGACACGGCCAATATGTGTGGCTCACTGAGGGTCCAATAGGCTGAAATTTTAGACGCACCGTCTCGCTGGTGGAACACACATGGATCTTCTTGCCCTCGCCGATTTTAATCTCGTTGCCCGCCACGGTGGTTTCGGCAAAGCGGCAAGGGCCACCGGACGGCCTAAGGCGACCCTGTCCCGGCGCGTTGGAGAATTGGAAAGCAGCCTTGATCTGCGCCTGTTTGAACGGGGTGCGCGTAGCCTGAAGCTCACCGAAGAAGGACGGGCGCTCTTCGAGCGGACAGGGGCGCTGCTTGCCGAACTGGACGAGACGGCTTCGGCGATTGCCTCGGGCGGTCAGAGACCCAGGGGCAGATTACGGATTAGCGCACCTTTGCTTTTTTCTCAGACCGCAATGGGGAGGATTGCTGCGGGGTTTGCCCTTAAATATCCGGAGGTGAGGCTGGAGGTTACGACTGAGGATCGGCCTGTTGACATGATCGAGGAAGGCTACGATCTGGTAATCCGAGTCAATCCAGATCCCGACGAAAGCCTTGTTGGACGGGCGTTTCTCCGCGACCGCCTGGTCGTAGTGGCGAGCCCTGACCTTCCTCGCGCGAGTGGTGGACTCGCCGCTCCTGGCGTCGCGCGCTGGGCGGGCGATCGGCAAACATGGCACGTGAAGACACAAGGTGGCCGGTCAACAATTGCAATCGAGCCTGTCCTCGCTTTGTCGATGCTCGTCATGGTCCGGGATGCGGTGCGAGCCGGCGTCGGTGCAGCACGTCTTCCCATTTCGTTGGTGGCCCACGACTTGGCTGACGGCACGCTGGTACTATGGGGGGATATCGACGGCCCCGAGATCGCTCTATGGGCGCTCTACCCATCTCGGCGGCTACTCAGCGCGCGAGTGTCGGCGTTCTTGAATTTTCTAAAACAGGCCTTCCCAAATGGGACGCCGGACGAACTAGCCGCCTATATTGGCAGGTGATGACCGAACCCGCGTTCGGGCGTAGAAAGTCCTATGCAACAAAAAAACGAAAACTGAGAAGCGCTTTGCCAGCGTCATGGATGAACTCACGTCCCATGCCAGCCTGCTTAGCAAAATGTGCTGGAACTATGGCCTGTCTTCCGATGCACTTTGTCAACAGAACCTAGGGGTGAAAGTCTGACGCTTGGTGCCGGTGGACGGCAAGAACCGACCCGTTGACGACCTTGGGCGTTGCAGACTTGAACCTCCAAATCGAGGTCGGGAACCTGACCTTCAGCGCAAGAGCATTCGGGAGTGCGCTCGCGTAAGGTAATTCACCACATTTGGCGGCACCCGCAGATGCTTTTTCGTGTTATGATGGGCTTGCAACGCGCGTAATCTCGACCTCGGCAATATGGCAGAGGTCGAAAGCTATTGCCTTGGCACAGGAAGCTTTCGCCCCAGCACTTGATCGCCTCCGAAACGCTGGGTGTGCTGCTTTCCCTGACTGACCCCCGGGGCGAGGAGGTTGTCCATGTCCACGAGTAGTGTTGACCGCCCGCTGCAGCCGGGCGACCGGGCACCGAATGTTGTGCTCAATGCGATCTCACGCGAAGGCAAGATCGCGCTCGATGATTTTCGAGGCCGTAGCCCGTTGTTGATCGGGTTGTTCCGAGGCCTGCACTGTCCGTTCTGCCGGCGCCATGTCGCGGCGATGGCGCAACTCAAGCCGGCCCTGCGTGAGAAAGGCGTCGAATGCCTGGCTGTGGTCAATACGCCGGTCGAGCGGGCGCGGCTCTATTTCCGTTACCACCCGGCACCCGATCTTCTCGCCGCATCCGACCCGGAGCGAGCCTCGCACCGTGCTTTCGGCTTGCGCGAGGTCGGGATGGACACGGTCATGGCGATACCGTTCCATCTCCCGGGCGAGTTGCCCGAGCCTATGAACGTCATGGCAATGAATGAATTTCTTAACAAGAAGGAAGGATATGAGATTACGGAAGTCGATCAGCAGGCGATGGCTTCCAGCCAGGCGCAGCTTGTCGGTCAGTTCCTAATCGACCGGGCGGGCATCGTACGCTGGAACTTCACTGAAGTTCTGGAGGATGGCCTCAACACCTTCAGAGCGCTGAATCCCGAGGAATTGATGTCGGCAGCTTCCCAAGTTGCACATTAATAGGCTGCGGAAATGGGCTGCTGAAAACTCGCTGGACGGCCACCGTCCTGTGGTGATTCTTTGGATTTAACAATCATCGAAATGCTCAGCGCAGGAGGCTAAGGTCTGCCCGTGGGCTTCGTAGCGATTTCGATTCAACGGTCTGCGGACCGCCCCGACGCTAGAGTGAGCAAGCCGCATAGGCGGGGCGACGTCCGCTCCTTGCCGCAATCACGTCGTTCCGACAGGCGCGCATACGGCAAGTTTCCACCCTGAGCTGCCCTACGCGTCGGGTAGCAAGCGTCAGGCTTTCACCACTAGGCGCCGCCTCCGGCGGCTTACCGCCGCGATGCGACCGCGGTGATCGGCGCGATCGTTGGCGAATGGATCGGGTCCGACAAGGTCTTGGCGACGATCGTCGACGCGACCTTCAACTATTGGTCCGACCGGCTCGACGCCGCTATCGTGCTCTCATCGCTGTTGTCGTTCGGGTTCTTCATGACTGTCGTCGCCGCCGAGCGATGGTCCGTTCGATATTTTTGACCGGTTGGCTACCGGGATGGCCGCTTGGCGTCGCGCAGCGGACTTTGCTGTATCGCGCAGGCGAGGGCTGGCCTTCCCTGCGTCGGCCTGTAGTATGACAGTGCTTGCAGGGGAGGAGCTCGAGCGTGGGGTTGGGTCGGAATTTCCGCCGTTGGGGGACGTTGGCCTTCATCGCCGTCATGGTGCTTTCGCCGCAGGCGGCGTCGGCCGACGGCCTTACGCCCGACCGGATCACTGCCGCCCTGTCGAAGCTCGAACTGCTCGCCGAAGGTGTCGTCGCGGACGGTGCCGTACCCGGTCTCGCCATCGGGGTCGTGCATGACGACAAGGTGGTCTTTCTCAGAGGGTTCGGGCGTCGCGAGGCCGGCAAGCCGGAGACCGTCGACGCCGACACGGTGTTCCAGATCGCCTCCCTCTCCAAGCCAGTCTCGGCAACGATAGTGGCGGCGCTGGTCAGCGAGGGCATCGTATCCTGGGATGCGAAAATCGTCGATCTCGATCCCGCCTTCCGGCTCGCCGAGCCCTATCCGACCAGTGAACTCACGGTCCGCGACCTGTTTTCGCACCGCAGCGGGCTTCCCGGCACCGCCGGGGACGATCTTGAGGACATTGGCTACGATCGCGCGGAGATCCTGCGTCGTCTGCGGTTCGTGTCGCCATCGTCGAGCTTTCGCGCCGGCTACTCCTACAGCAATTTCGGACTGACTGAGGGTGCCGTCGCGGCCGCGAAGCCGACAGGCAAGTCCTGGGAAGAGGTCGCCGAGGAGAAACTCTACCGGCCGCTTAAAATGGTTTCGACCAGCTCCCGTCATGCGGACTTCATCAAGCATGCCAATCGCGCTGCGCTCCACGTCAAGATCGACGGCGTCTGGGCCGCGAAGGTAAAGCGCGATCCGGATGCGCAGGCGCCCGCGGGCGGTGTCAGCTCCACGGCGCGCGATCTCTCGCAATGGGTGCGCCTCGTGCTCGGCAATGGGGTCTACGCCGGCGAGACGCTCATTAAGGCAGATGCACTGGACCAGACGCATGTTCCCCTGATGGCGCGCGGCAGGAACCCCGTCTCAGGCGGCACGTCCTTCTACGGCCTCGGCTGGAATGTCGAATTCGGCCGGCACGGCCTGAGCTGGGGCCATGCCGGCGCCTTCAGCGTCGGCGCCCGTACCCTGGTGACAGTTTTTCCTGAGGAGAAGCTTGGCATCGTCATCGTCGCCAACGCCTTTTCGACAGGGGTGCCGGAGGGGCTGTCCGACAGTTTCGCCGATCTCGTCTTCGACGGAACGGTCGAGAAGGATTGGATCAAGGCATGGGACGATACCTATGCGGGTCTGTTCGGCCCGGCAATCGCGGCGGCCAACGCCACCTATGCCGCGCCACCGTCTCCGGCAAGCCCGGCCCGGCCAGCCAGCGCCTATGCAGGCCGTTACTCCAACGACTTCATCGGCGATGCGGTCGTGTCGACTGCGGGAGACACTCTTGTGCTCAAGGTCGGGCCGGCCGGCGCCCGGTCATATTCGTTGAAGGATTTCGACGGCGACCTCTTCCTGACCTTCCCTGACGCCGAGACGCCGGACAGGCCATCGGGCGTAGGCTTTGACATCGGCCCCGACGGCAAGGCGTCGGCCATGACCATAGAGTTTCTCAACGATAACAATCTCGGCACGCTGCAGCGCGTCGGAGATTAGAGTTCCTCTGCGCCTTCGTCATCCTGGGGCGGAGCAAGGAGCGAAGCGACGCGGCGCAGACCCTGGGATCCATTCCGTTACATAAGCCGAAGAATGCTGCGGCTCAGAATAAAAGCGCTCTGTAGCGATCTTTCGCGCCCCCTCGCGCTGTTCCTCCGCGATCAAAGGTTCTGCACCGCAGCAGCGCTCCGAGGTAAGATGGTGCCAACTATCCTCCCGCCAGTCTCGGCAGCAGGAATATCTCAGCGCCCTGCGGCAATTCCTTCGACCAGGTGTCGCGATAGATAACCCCGTCTATGGCGACTGCGATGCCGCGGTCGATGTAGGGCTCGAAGCCGGGATACTGCTCAGCCAGCTTCCTGAACAGCTCCCGAATATCCTTCGCCTCGATCTCGACCTTGCTCTTGCCTCCGGCGATTGCGCCGAGCGATCCCCAGAGCGTTACTTCGACCATCGGCCTCCCCGTTCCGCCTCGATCGCCGCGAGAATCCGCGGCGGCGACATCGGGATATGCGTCATCCGCACGCCCGCGGCGTTCGACACCGCATTGGCGATCGCCGCCAGCGGCGGCACGATCGAGGTTTCGCCGACGCCCCGCACCCCGTAAGGGTGGTTGGGATTGGGGATCTCGAGGATCTGCGTGTCGATCATCGGCAGGTCGGAGCAGACCGGGATGCGGTAGTCGAGAAAGCCGGGGTTCTGCAGCCGCCCGTCCTTGCCGTAGACGTACTCTTCGTTGAGCGCCCAGCCGATGCCTTGCGCGGCACCCCCCTGGTACTGCCCCTCGACATAGGTCGGGTGCACCGCCTTGCCGGCATCCTGCACGACCGTGTAGCGCAGCACCCTCGTGGCGCCGGTCTCCGGATCGACCTCGATATCGCAGATATGGGTGGCGAAGGAGACGCCGGCGCCGTCGGCGACGAGCTCGCTGTGGCCGGCGATCGGCCCGCCGGTCTTTCCTGACCCGGCCGCGATCTCCTTCAGAGACAGCGCCGCAAGGTTGCCGTACTTCTCGCCTTTGGCGATGGCGTGGCCGTTTTCCCAGAGCACGTCGTCGACGGGAACATCCCACATCTGCGCGGCGCGTTCCCGCAGGATCTTGATGGCGTTGCGGGCGGCCGAGATCGTCGCCATCGAGGAGGAGAAGGTACCGCGGCTGCCGTCCGTCATGTCGTTGTAGCCGAGGCTGGAGGTGTCGGCGACCACCGCCTTGATCTGCTCATAGGCGATGCCGAGTTCCTCCGCCGCCACCAGCGACAGCGACGCGCGGGAACCACCCACATCGACCGTGCCGACGGCAAGCGAGACCGAGCCGTCCATGCCGATGTTGAGGTCGGTGCAGGTCTGGCCGCCGAAGTTGAACCAGAAGCCGCAAGCCATGCCGCGGCCCTGGTTCTTACCCAGCGGCGCCTGCATGTGCGGATGGTTCTTCGCCGCCTCCAGCGTCGGGCCGATGCCGATCGGGCCGTAAACCGGGCCGTAGGACGATCGGGTGCCTTCCTGGGCGGCGTTCCTGATCCGGAACTCGACCGGATCCATGCCGATCTCCTTGGCCAGCTCGTCGACGGCACTTTCCACTGCAAACGCCGCCATCGGCGCCGATGGCGCGCGATAGGCCGCCGTCTTTGGCCGGTTGACCAGCACTTCGTAGCCGACCGTCCTGACGT
Organism: Mesorhizobium sp. WSM4817; assembly: GCF_055811135.1. NCBI lineage: Bacteria > Pseudomonadati > Pseudomonadota > Alphaproteobacteria > Hyphomicrobiales > Phyllobacteriaceae > Mesorhizobium > Mesorhizobium sp. WSM4817. Next base: position 96,224 of record NZ_JBVVQQ010000011.1, read on the forward strand.
TAGCGAGATTGTAGCAGGCGAACGCGGTCATGGCGCCGAGCTCGGCCCACATGCCGGCATAGGGGCCGCAGGAATAGCGCAGCGTCGCCTCGGCCGCGGTGATCGTGCCGTCCTTGCGGGCGCCGATCCTGACGTCGATCGAGGTGGCACTGGTCGGCCCGGAGGCGCGGAACACCTCGTCGCGCGTCATCACCAGCTTGACCGGCCGGCCGGCCTTGCGCGAGAGCGCCAGCGCCACCGGCTCGGCCCAGACGTGTGTCTTGCCGCCGAAACCGCCGCCGATTTCCGACGAGGTGACGCGCAGCTTGGAGGCTTCCATGCCAAGCAGCTGAGCGCAGTGCTGGCGGTAGACGAAATGGCCTTGCGTGCAGACCCAGAGGTCGGCGGTGCCGTCGGAACTGACGCTCGCCACGCAGGCATGCGGCTCGATATAGCCCTGGTGCGTCTGCTCGGTCTTGAAGGAGCGTTCGACGACGTAATCGGCCTGGCCAAATCCCTCATGGATGTCGCCATGGCCGTACTGGCTGCGTTTGGTGACGTTGGACGGCTTGACGGGCTTTTGCTCAAGGCCCTCGGTGAAGATGGTGTCGTCGAGCACGGGCGCCGAGTGCTTCATCGCCTCGTCGACATCGGTCACATGCGGCAGCACTTCATAGTCGACCTCGATCAGCTTCAGCGCCTGCCTTGCCGTGCGGGCGTCGACCGCGGCGACCGCGGCCACCGCATGGCCGTCATAGAGCGCCTTCTTGCGCGCCATGCAGTTGTCGAGGATGTCGTACATGGCGGCATCGCCGTCGGTGAGGTCGGGCAGGTCGGCCGCGGTGATCACCGCCTTCACGCCGTTGAGCTTCTCCGCCTTCGAGGTGTCGATCTTCCTGATCGTGGCGTGCGCGTGAGGGCTTCTCAGGACACGCCCGACCAACTGGCCGGCCACGTTGAAATCCGCGCCATAGCGCGCGCGGCCCGTTACCTTGTCGACGCCGTCGGGGCGGATGGGACGCGTGCCGACGGAGGCGAAATTGCGTCCGGAATAGCGCGGATCGAAGTTCATCGTCAGGCTCCCTTCATCACGCTTGCGGCGTCCTGAACGGCGCGCACGATCTTGTCATAGCCGGTGCAGCGGCAGAGGTTCCCGGCCAGGCCGAAGCGGATTTCCTCCTCGGTCGGGTCGGGGTTCTTGGCCAACAGGTCTTTCGCCGCGATCAGGAAACCCGGCGTGCAGACGCCGCATTGCAGCGCTGCGTGCTCGAGGAACTTCTGCTGCAGCGGGTGCAGGCTGTCGCCATGCGCCATGCCCTCGATGGTCTCGACGCGCCGGCCTTCGGCCTCCGCGCCAAGCACCAGGCACGAGCACACCAGCCGGTCGTCGAGGATGATGCTGCAGGCGCCGCAGTCGCCAGTGCCGCAGCCTTCCTTGGCGCCGGTCAGCCCGAGGCGGTCGCGCAGCACGTCGAGCAGCGTCTCGTCCGGCTGGCAAAGGTACTCGACATTGTCGCCGTTGATTGTCGTTGAAACTGCTACACCAGCCATCACTTGCCTCCTGCACGCGCATAGGCGGTCGTGGCGGCCCGCCTGGCCAGCACACCCGCAACTTTTCTTCTGAACTCGACGGTGCCCCGCTTGTCGTCGATGGGGCGGCAGGCCCCCGAGCAGACCTTGGCGAGCCGCTCAAGTGCTGCTTCGTCCAGCCTCCTGCCGATGAGGGCCTCGGCCGCCTCTTCCACCAGCAGCACCGTCGGTGCCGCTGCGCCCAGCGCCACGCGGGCCGATTTGACGACGCCTTGCTCATCGAGCGTCAGGTTCACCCCGGCGCTGACCACGGCGATGTCCATCTCCGTGCGTGGAATGAAACGCAGATAGGCATCGCCGGAGCGCGGCGCCCGCCTGTCGAGCAGGATCGCCTCGATGATTTCTCCCTTGGCGAGCGACGTCTTGCCAGGCCCGGTGGGGACTGCCTCCACCGCGACCGTGCGCCTGCCTCCTGGCCCGACAATCGATGCCCTGGCGCCGGCGGCCACCAGCGCCGGCACGCTGTCGGCGGCCGGCGAGGCGTTGCAAAGATTGCCGACGATCGTGCAGCGTCCCTGCACCTGTTTGGAGCCGATCAGCTTGGCCGCTTCGACGACGCCCGGCCATTCCCTGTTCAAGGCCGCGCTCTCTCCCATCAGGGCGCAGGGGACCGCGGCACCGATGCTGAAGCCCTCCGCCGTTTCCCCGATCTCGCCCAGTCCGTCGATCGACTTGATGTCGACGATAAGGTCGGGCTCGATAAAGCCGCCTTTCATTCTCACCAGGAGGTCGCTGCCTCCGGCGAGAATGGCGGCGGTGCCGGGCGAGCCGGCCAACTGGCCAACGGCATCTTCCATTGAAAGCGGACGTATGTAGCGCATCGTCTCCCCTTGATCATCGCAATTCTGTCGGCCTGTTATAGAGCCTTGGATTGGAATGGTCATCCGGTTCTGCATGAGCAGCGATTAGGCCAGGCGCGTCCGCGTTCAGGGCGCCGGGTTGAACTGGAGCAATTTGAAACAATCGCCGCTTCCCGACTTCAACTGCGTCAGGAAACCTTTCGACCGATCGATCCATTCCTGGTGCGACCTGGCTTCGGCCTCGATCTCGTCGACCGGTCCAAGCTTGACGAAGCTGCGCCCCTTGCTGAAAAGCCAGCACGCACGGCCGAGAAGTCTTCGGCTGCGCTGGCGCAAGAGGTCGGCATCATAAAAGATGTCGAGCACCTCCTGCTTGATTTTTGCCTGTTTTTCAGGATTTGCGATCGCAACCGCGATCGAGTCTCCGCCCATCGCATCCTGCAGGTCCTTGTAGTCGAGGGCGAGCTGAGTGGTGGCATATTTGATCTCGCTCTCATCCCGGACGATGTTGAACCACAGCGCGGGATCGAGCTCGTTGACGACGAACGATGCCTCGAAGTCGCGCGATAGGTTCAGGATCTCGAACCCTTGAACCTCAACATCGCGCTCAACCAAAAGGATCTCGGCGACCTGCTTGCCGACTTCCGCCCCGTGCGCGCTGATCGCGGCGTTGGTTCCACCGAGTTCCGGACTGATATAGGGTCCGCCATCATCCAGCAGCGCATCGAATTCGCTGAGGTATTCGACGACGGCCGCCCCGCGAGCAATGCGCGCGGCCAGTTTGGCGAGAACCAGCTGGAGCTCGGTTTCGCGTTTGCGCTGCTCCTGATAATTCTGCTGAAAAAAGAAGATGAACAGGGAAACGCCAATTCCGATCAGGATCACGCCGAGTTGGGAAAAGATGTTGCGATAATACTCCAGCAGCTTTTCACGATGGCGCATGTCGTGGCGCACGCTGTGCGCCACACGAGCATTGACGATCAGCGAAAGGATCAGCAGCCCGGCACCGACCAGGATGAGGCCGCCGATGAGGAAATAGCCTTGCCCTGAACTGAAATCCATTCTTTTGCCGCGTCCTGAAGCCCGAGACCGCGCAGACTAATCCCATTCCGTTTCAACGCCTACGGGCGCCCCCAAAAGCGTGCGCTCGCCTAATACTTTAGTTGTAATCTGCCGCGTGTTTGATATCGTGACAGTGGGAGGAATTCAGATGGCCGTGGAGTGCAAATCCGCGCCCTATATGGGCGTCTTTTCAACCATTGAACTGGATCTTTTGAGGGGTGTGGTGCGGGAAACTTTGCGGTCCGGCGAAGCGGAGCTCGACAACGAGGACGCCGAAAGGATCGCGCGTGTGGTTATCGCAACCTACAAGGACGGCGCCTCGGGCCGCGAGGAATTGCTTGAAGCCGCCCGGATTGCCGCCAGGCGCTGCGCCCTCGACCATTTTTACGATCGAGCAGTCGGCCTGTTCGCATAGGACTTCGCAGCTGACGCACTTCAGGGCGGTGTTGCTCGTTCGACATTTCGTTGCGCACGTCGATCTCGTCAGTCGCTGCGGCCTACCTTCTCATGTCCTTCGAGCCGCAAGTCTGCCATCGGCTGCGAACCGTCGGTGGCAAATCTCACTGGCAGATCGCAAACGTTGGAGATTGGCCGAAACACCCCTCCACTTCGTCATCCTAGGCGAAGCAAGGAGCGAAGCGGCGCGGCGCAGACCCTGGGATCCATGCCGTTACCTCAGCCGAAGAATGCTACGGCCCAGACCCGAACGCTACCACCCCGTTCCGCGAAAAAGCTCGAACCATTCTGGGTTGGGTCGGCAGCGACCCCTTACGCAGAAATACCCAGCCTGAACTTGTCCGTATCTCTCATCCTGCCTTGCCTCGCGGCCAGGTGGTTCGTCAGCAGATTTTCTTCGATCGGCTGTGACAGGAAAAACCCTTGAGCGCTGTGACAATGCTCGGCGATCAGGAAATCGAGCTGCGCTTCGTTTTCCACCCCCTCTGCCAGAACGGTCAAGCCGAGCGAATTGGCCAGCGCTATAATGCCTCGAACGACGTTCTGTTTTTTCTTCGACGCTTCCAGACCGCTCAAGAACGATCGGTCGATCTTCAGCCGATCGAGGTTGAAGTCGGCAAGGTAGCCGAAACTTGAATAGCCGGAGCCAAAATCGTCGAGTGCCAGACCGACGCCGATGTTTCGAATTTCCGTCAGCATGTTCAAGGCGTTTCGGCTGTTCTGGATAAGCACCCCTTCCGTTATTTCCAGTTGCAGGCGCGACGGCGGCAGTCCTGTTTGTTGCAGCACCAGAACAAGGTGGGCAAAGTACGCATCGTTCTGAAGGCTTTTGCCCGACAGATTGACCGAGCAAACGAAATCATGGGCAGAAACAGGCGCCCATCGAGCTGCCTGCAGGCAAGCCTTGCTCAGCACGACCTTGTCAACTTCCAGTATCAGGTCGCTTCGTTCGGCAATTGGAATGAATGACATCGGCAGACGAATCGCGCCCGAAGCGGGATCGCGCCAGCGCACCAGCGCCTCGGCGCCGATCATGCGGCCGGTTGCCAGCTCGAACTGCGGTTGCCAAACCAGAAAGAACTCGTCGCAGTTAAGCGCACGCTTAATCCCAGCTTCTTGGCCGAGCTGCATATCGAACTGATTGAGGATTGCAGGCGAGAACGTCACGAAGCCAGAGCGTCCTTCGGCTTTGGCGACATAAAGAGCGCTGTCCGCGTTGCGCAACAGGGTGGAAATATCCGAACCATGTTCGGGGAAACACGCCATGCCGATACTGGCTCCCATCCGCACGTGGTGGCCCGCGAGTTCGGCAAACCGGTTCAATTGCTCGCGAAGCCGATTTCCGAGAGCATCGGCTGCCGCGTGCCGGTCCCCGATCGCCATGACGGCGAACTCGTCACCGCCCAAACGGATGGCGACAACTTCGTCGGGCCGTTCGACCGATTGCAGGATTTCGGCGACGGCTTTCAGCAAGAGATCACCGATGTGATGACCGAACGTATCGTTCACGCTCTTGAAATGATCCAAATCTATCAGGAAAAGGCGGAGTTGCTTGCCGGCCAGCCTTGCCCGGTCCAGCATCACGTCCCTGTTGGCTGACATCCAGGCACGGTTCTTCAGTTCCGTCGTCGCGTCGCGCCAGGCCAGAAACTCCAGTTTCCTTATCGTTTCCCGACGGCCGATAAGCAATACGGCAGTTCCGATCGCCAGCAGCGACAAGACCGCCAGAGCGAATGCAATCTGGTAGTTGAATCTCTTCAGGCTTTTTTCCGCCGAATAGAGATCCACGTTGATCTCATCTCCATATTTGTAATATTCGTCGTTCATCCTCGCTACGAGATGCTCGAGCTCCAACCCCATTTCCTTCAAAATCTTTTCGTCGAGAGGCAGCCCGGCCGCAATCATGGCATCAAGCCGTGTCACCGCGTCAACGATACGCGGAACGATACTTGCGTAGGCGGGAATCTCGCTTGCCGTCCCGGTGCCGTCGATCCGCTTGAAGCGGATGTAGACCAGGTCGTTCGCCGCTGATAACTGCTCAAGGCTGTCTGCAGAGCCGGGGGCGGCCTTGGCGAGCGATGTCATGTCCTTGAGGTGAGTTACATCGCGTATTGCAATATGGAACTCGCGGATGGCGAAAAAGCCGAACCGCGGCAGCGAATATTCGATCTTGCTGAGGCTGAGAAACAGTACGGTGATCAGGACCGCAGAGCTGGCTGCTGCAGCCGCGATGGCGGTCCCGTAGGTGACGGGAACGCGCCAGCCTTCAAAGCGTGCCATTCGAGCCACGCCGGAGCTCGATCAGCCGCCAGGCTCGAGCGTCTTGATCAGCCAGACCCACCGTGGTTTGTGGACTGGCGTGTCGAAGGCCGGGTGGTCGTTGAGCGGATAGACCAGCCGGGTCGGACCTTGCGTGCGCCGGGTCAGCAATTTTCCATTCTGGCGGGTGGCAAGCAGGAGAGGACCTTCCGTCCAATCCTGGCGCGGAATTATCTGCACATATTCGTCCACCGCCCGCAGAACAACGGAATCCTCGCCTTCCAATCCAACGAGCTTGAGCACGTCGCGGAACAGGACGCCTTCAAATGTCAGCTGCCCTTTTTCAAATGGACTTGCGGTGGTGACCCGGTAGAGACCGAGCTTTTCCAGCTGTCGCAACGTGACTGGGACCGACTTGCCGTTGTTCTGAACATTGAAGGCCACAGTGTCTGGCGATTCCGGGAGATCAACGGGCTCCAACGCCCCGGCCGGCAAGATGCAAAAGGCCAGGACTGCCAGCATGATCAGACTGCGCTTGAGCGATGATAGTCCGGTGTTGAGCAAGGATGACATGCGCAATCCTTTTCTCCTCGATGGGCCAGCACCCAGCCGTCGCCTGACTTTCATTCGGGCAGGCGGGTTCAACATTGCCATGAATGTCTGATTTTTCCGTTAGCCCTGTTCGGCCAACGAACGGTTGATTGGCGCGCAGCGGCGACCTGCCGATCTCCCCGCTCGTGGCGGAGATGGCCGGCATGAAGGATCGCGGCCTCATTCCAGCTTGGGTTCCTCGCCCCCACGAAGTGGTCCATTGTTGTGGGGCGAGATGCCTGCCAGGGCAGAGGGGGTTGAAGGATCGCCGGCCTTCGAGCTCACGTCTTCTCGCCGGTCGGCCTGATGAAATGGCCGAGCAAATCCATCGGCACCGGAAACACCACCGTCGACGAGCGTTCACCGGCGATGTCATGGAGCGCCTCGAAATAGCGCAGCTGCATGGCCTGCGGGGTCTCGGACAGCATCTTGCCGGCCTCGACGAGTTTTGCCGCCGCCTGCTGTTCGCCGTCGGCATTGATCACTTTCGCACGCCGCAGCCGTTCGGCCTCTGCCTGCTTGGCGATGGCGCGGACCATGTTCTCGTTGAGGTCGACATGCTTGATCTCGACATCGGAGACCTTGATGCCCCAGGCATCGGTCCGCTGATCGAGGATCTCCTGGATATCGCTGTTGAGCTTGTCGCGTTCGGCCAGCATTTCATCGAGTTCATGCTTGCCGAGCACCGAGCGCAACGTGGTCTGTGCCAGCTGGTTGGTGGCGGTCATGAAGTCCTCGACCTGGATCACCGCCCGCTCGGCGTCGACGATACGAAAATACAGCACTGCGTTGACCTTCACCGAGACGTTGTCGCGCGAGATCACGTCCTGCGGCGGCACGTCCTGGACCACCACCCTCAGGTCGACCTTCACCATCTGCTGCACGAAGGGGATGAGGATGATCAGGCCGGGCCCCTTGACCCCGGTGAAGCGGCCGAGCGTGAAGACCACGCCGCGCTGATATTCCCTCAGGATGCGATGGCCGCGGACAGGAACATGACCACGACGAGCGCTGCCACCAGATAGGCCACATATCCGAGCATCATTGCCTTGCTCCATCGCTTCGCACATTGCGGCGCCGTATCGTCAGCACGAGACCCCTGACATCAGCCACCTCGACGCTGTCGCCCACCGCAATGGGTTCGTCGGCTTTCGCCCGCCAGCGCTCACCCCGGGCCAGCACGTGTCCCTCGCTGCCCTGCCAGTCGAGGACCTTGGCCGGCAGCCCTTGCATGGCCTGGGCGCCAACACGCGGAACGTTCTTGCGGGCCGCCCACAGATAGCTGCCGGTTAGCAGCGCCAGGCCGAGCGTCAGGATGGCGGCGGTGCCGATGACGGCCCACGACATCTCGAAGCCGGGACCTTCGATCCTGAGCAGCATGGCAGCGCCCAGCAGAAACGCAGCCACGCCTCCCAGCCCAAGCACCACTGTGGGATTAAAGACCTCGACGACGAGGAAGATGATGCCAAGCAGCATCAGGGCAAGGCCGGCATAGCTGATCGGCAGGAGATTGAGCGCATAGAGCCCGAGCAGCAGGCAGATCGTGCCGATCACGCCTGGCGCGACCGCGCCCGGGCTGGTGAACTCGAAGACGAGGCCATAAACGCCGATCAGCATCAGGATGACGGCGATGTTCGGGTCGGTGATGACGGCGAGAAGCCGGATGAGCCAGCCAGGCTCGAGCGTTTCAACCGGCAGCCTTTTGGTCGCCAGCACCTTTTTCCTGCCGGCGATCTCGACCGTCCGGCCGTCGGCCAGCTGAAGCAGTTCGGTCGTGTCGCGGGCGACAAAGTCGATCACATTTTCCTGCAGTGCGGCGCTGGCCGACAGGCTGGCCGCCTCGCGCACCGCCTTTTCACCCCAATCGGCATTGCGCCCGCGCAGTTCGGCCAGGCTGCGGATCAAGGCAACCGCGTCGTTCGTCGCCTTGGCGATCATCGCATTGCCCGCCGGTGGATTCTTCGGGTCCTTGCCGGCTTCCGGGCCATTGTTCTTGTCGTCGCCGGGAAAGGATGGCATCGGCCCGCCCATCTCGATGGGCGTTGCCGCGCCCAGATTGGTGCCGGGCGCCATCGCCGCCACATGGGTTGCGTAGAGGATGTAGGTTCCGGCGCTCGCCGCATGCCCGCCGGCGGGCGCGACATAGCCGATGACGGGAACCGGGGAGGCGAGGATGTCGGCGATGATCTCACGCATGCTGGTGACCAACCCGCCCGGCGTGTTCATCTGCAAGATGAAAACCTCGGCGTTCCGTTCTGCGGCCACCGCCAGCGCTTCCTCGAACTGCATGGCGCTCGCCGGACCGATGGCGCCGTCTATCTCGATGCGCAGCGCAGTCCGCCCTTGGCCGTTTGCTTCTCCTGTTGCTGCGGAAGAAGAACAAACAGCCACAGCGGCTACAAAAGCCGCGGCAATCAGGGCTACACGCGCGAGTTTCACGCTCAAAGCTCCCTATCAGGGATATGGGCTCGATTTTGCTAAAATCCATGCTGCGTCGCGGCGGTGAAGCTGATCCATGGCAACCTTGCGTTGTGCCTAAACCGGTTGGCAGGAAACGGGTGGTTTGCACGCGCCGATTCACCCATCTGATTGCAGAAGCCGATGAAGCCAGAGGAGGCAGAGCCATGACCATACACGCGGTTCCAGAAGCAGCGGTCCGATCGGCGGAAGCGCGCGTCGCCGGATATGACTGGCAGGCACTGGCCGAGGAGATGAGCTTCTATGGCTGCGCGGTGATGGAAAAGCTGCTGACGTCAGAAGAATGCCGGGAGATCGCCGGGCTCTATCCCGACGAAAGCCATTTCCGGAGCCATGTCCACATGGCGCGGCACGGCTTCGGCAAGGGCGAGTACCGCTACTTCCGCTATCCCTTGCCAGAGCTGATCGGCGGCTTGCGCACCGCACTCTATCCGCGCCTTGCCGCCGTCGCCAACGACTGGAACGAGCGCATGGGCATCGCCCAGCGCTACCCGGACGAACACGCCGCGTTCCTCAAGCAATGCCACGAGCAGGGCCAGACGCGGCCGACGCCGCTCCTGCTCCAGTATGGCCCTGGCGACTTCAACTGCCTGCATCAGGATCTCTACGGCGATCTTGCCTTCCCGCTGCAGGTGGCAATCCTGCTGTCGGAACCGGATAAAGATTTCACCGGCGGCGAGTTCGTGCTGACCGAACAGCGCCCGCGCATGCAGAGCCGCGCCGAGGTGGTGCCGCTGCGCCAGGGCGATGCAGTCGCCTTCGCGGTCCACAATCGTCCGGTGCAGGGCAGCAAAGGCAGCTACCGCGTCAATCTCAGGCACGGCGTCAGCCGGCTTCGCTCCGGCATGCGCCATACCGTCGGCATTATCTTCCACGACGCGAAATAGGGCTGTCCCTGCGTGGAGGCGACCAGCAACTTCGTGCCAAGGGGATCAGTCGTCGGGGTCGCCGCCGCCCCTCATCGCCCTGCCGGGCACTTCTCCCCGTGTGACGGGGAGAAGGGACTGGTCGCACCGTGGCGGATATTCTGCAACGCTGGTGATTGGCGAAACCATCGATGAGAGCGCCCCTCTCCCCGTCACTATACGGGGAGAGGGTGCCGGCAGGCAGGTGAGGGGCAGCGCAAAGCTGAAGCGATTGGCTGCCGAACAATTCTTCAGGCAACCGCGGTAATCGCGGAAAAATAAAAATCTCGCCCACAAAGATCTTTGTCATCCAATCGTTAACCAAGGTTCATACGGTGAGCGGTGTTGTTTCTCTGCCGGCGTTCGTTCGCCGGGCGGATGACTGTTGATATCTGCCAAGACTGAAAAGTAGCTATTTGTTCGCGCGTCGGGGATCGCCATGATGTTTCCAGCAAGCTTTGCGTCACTACGGCGCAAATCGGCGAAGATCAGCGGCGCCATCACGCTTGCTGTTGGCCTGATGATCGGGGCCGCTGCGCAGGCCGAGCCTATCCGCGGCGCCGGATCGACACTGGCCGCCCCGATCATCGGCAAATGGGCAACGGCCTACGAGAGCGCCCGCGCCGACGGCGGGGACTATGTCTCGCCCGACTGGAAGGTCGACTATGAAATCGTCGGCTCGCTCGCCGGCGTCCTGCGTCTCGATCAGCCGGATATCGACTTTGCCGTGACGGATGCGCCGATCAATGGCGCCGAACTCAAGAAGGCCGGCCGACAGCAGTTTCCGATCGTGATGGGCGCCATCGCCGTCGTCGTCAATCTCGACGGCATCGGCCCGGGAAGCCTTCGCCTGACCGGGCCGCTGCTGGCCGACATCTATCTGGGCAAGATCCAGTCATGGTCCGATCCCGCGATCAAGGCGGTGAATCCGGATCTGACGCTGCCCGATCTCAGGATCAGCGTCGTTCACCGCAAGGATGGCTCCGGCTCGACCTTTGTCTTCACCGAGTACCTGTCGGCGGTCAGCGGGGAGTGGAAGGCCAAATACGGCGCCAATACACTGATCTCGTGGCCGCTCGGCACTGACGCGGAAGGCACACAGAACCTCATTCAAGCCGTGCACGACACGAAGGGCGCGATCGCCTATGCCGAATCCGGCCCGGCACAGCGCGCCAGCCTTGCCTACGCGCTGATCCAGAACAGAGCCGGCAAGTTCGTCAAGCCGGAGCCGCAGGGCGTGCAGGCTGCCGCGACATCGATCGACTGGGCGCAAACGACCGACTTCTTCGCTTCGCTGACCGATCGTAACGGCGATGCCGCCTATCCGATCAGCACGGCGGTGTTCGCGGTCGTTCAGGTCTCGGGCCGTTCGGAACATCGCTATCGCCGCGTGCACGACCTTTTCCGGCTCGCCTTCGCGCACGGCGCGGATGACGCCGCCGCGCTCGGCTACGTGCCGCTGCCGAAGGCGCTCATCGCCCGGATCGAGCAATACTGGGCAGGGCAGGGGCCCGTCGCAAACTGAGCGGAAGAGCCAGGCCGCTGCTTCGCGCAGCGCCTGAACTGAAATTCATATCGCGCCGTGATGGCGGCTTGTTGGGGACTGCGTGACATGGACATCGATATCTTCAAGGACATCCTCGTGCCGGTGATCGGCGGGTTGGGCATTTTTATGCTCGGCCTCGACTTCATGGCCAACGGCATCCAGGCGCTGTCGGTCAACCGGATGCGCGCCTTTCTCGCCAAGGCCGCCGGAACGCCGATCAAGGGCGTGCTGGCGGGAACGCTGATCACCGGCGTCATCCAGTCGTCGACGGCGATGAGCGTCATGGTCGTCGGCCTGGTCAATGCCGGCGTCATCGCGCTTCGACCGGCGATCAGCGTGATCATGGGCGCCAATATCGGCACCACGCTCGGCAACGGGCTCATCGCCCTGCCGCTCGGTCCGCTCGGGCTGATCCTGGCCGGCGTGTTCTCGCTGATCTACTGCTTTGCCAAAAGCGAGAAGGTCAAGAACATAGCGCTTGCCGGCATGGGCTTCGCGCTGATCTTTTATGGCCTCAACCTGATGACCGGCGGCCTGCGCCCGCTGCGCAATCTGCCCGAAGTCATGGCACTGCTTCAAACACTGACGGCCGACTCCTATCTCAACCTGCTCAAATGCGTGTTCATCGCCGCCGGCGTGACCGCCATGATCCATTCGTCCTCGGCGACGATCGGCATTGTCATGGGCCTTGGCGCCGCCGGCATTCTCGACTGGACGACGGCCGTCGCCTTCTCGCTCGGCGCCGATCTCGGCACCACGATCACCTCGTGGATGGCTTCGCTCAATCTTTCGAAAAACGCCAAGCGCACCGCTTACGCCCACATCTCCTTCAACATCATCGGCGTGTGCATCACCATCCCGCTGTTCTTCGTCTCCATGCAGGTCCTGGAATGGGCCATGCAGTTCTTCGGCGGCGATCCCGCCATTCCGGTGATCGTCGACGGCAAGGAGACCTTTCCCCTGGTGCCGGTCGCGGTCGGCCTTTACTCGACGTTCTTCAACGTCTTCAACGCGTTGTTGCTGTTTCCGTTCATCGGGGTGTTCGAGCGGGTCCTGTCGCGTGTCGGTCACACCGATGCCGAGGACACGGAAGATTTCTCGACGCCGCGATTCCTCGACCGCACGCTGGCCGGCGATTTCGCCAAGGCCGTTCCCGCTGTCCAGCAGGAGACGGCCCGCCATCTGCAAGCCGGCGCCATGTTCCTCGACATCGCCCGCTCGTCGAAGAAGGCGCCGTCGGATCCGGGCGAGCACTACCTCGCAACCGATATCCTCAGCCGCGACATCCGCGCCTACACCGCCGAATTGATGAAGGAAGACCTGCCCTACGACCAGCTCGACCTGATCGCCAGCCTGATCGAGGAAGCCGACTTCACCGCCGCCCTGACGGAATCGATGCATCAGGTGGCGCGCCGCGTCAGGCGCGAGAAGTTCAGTGGTCCGGCGCAGGCCATCGTCGACGTCGGGCTGAGCAAGCTCGATGCCTCGCTGCGACAGATCTTGCCGACTTACGGCATCTCCGACCCGAAGGTGCCGGCCGGACATGTCAATCTGCCGGAGGTCGAGGAACTGCGTGCCCGCACGCTGGCGCTCGGACCCAATGCAGGCGCCGCCGAACGCGGCACGATCCTGGCCCTGCTCGGGTCGATCGAACGCGCGGAAATCCTGATCCAACGCATCGATGCCGAGCGCAAATCGGTCAACCGGCAAAGCGTGCTCGCCCGGGCGTCGGCACGCAAGGAAACCAGGCCGCACGCGATGGGCGATCCCGGCCTCAGCCCGGTCCCGGCCGAGTAGCGGGGCGGGACATAGCGCGTTCGCATTAGAGGCGACGAATTATCGAAGTCGGCGCCGCCCCTCATCGCCCTGCCGGGCACTTCTCCCCGTATAGTGACGGGGAGAAGTGGCTGGCGGCGACCTAGGTGAATATTCTGCAACGCTGGTGATTGGCGAAACCGGCGAAGAGAGTGCCCTCTCCCCGTCACTATACGGGGAGAGGATGCCGGCAGGCAGGTGAGGGGCAGCGCCAACCTGAAGCGATGGGCTTGCCGTTCCGCTTTGCCGGGTCGCTTCGGCGCCTTCGCTCAGCCTTGAAACAGCGCCAGTTCTTCGGCCGTGAGGTGGCGGGCCTTGCCCTTGGCGAGGTCGCCGAGCTGCAAGCGGCCGATCGCCACCCGCACCAGGCGAAGCACCTCGACCTCATGCGCGCCGAGCAGCCGGCGGATGTGGCGGTTGCGGCCCTGGTCGAGTGTGATTTCCAGCCAGGCGGTGCTGGCGCCGCTGCGCAGGATGTCGATCGACCGCGCCGTCAAATCTTCGCCATCGACCGTGGCGCCGGCGCGCAACCGCGCCAGCAGGGCCGCGTCGGGCAGGGCGCCGATCTGGACGTGATAGATCTTGGCGACGTGCGAGGCGGGGTCGAGCAGGCGCTGGGCGAAACGCGTGTCGTTGGTCATCAAGAGCAGGCCCTCGCTGGCCTTGTCGAGGCGGCCGACCGGCGACACGAAGGGCAGGTCGAGCTCTGCCAGGCAGTCGTAGACGGTGCCGCGGTCCTGCGGGTCGTTGCGGGTGGTGACCAGGCCGCGCGGCTTGTTGATCATCAGAAAGACCTTGCGCTCGGCGACGACGCGGCTGCCGTCGACCTCGATGCGGTCGCGGCCGGGATCGACGCGCAGCGAGCCGTTGCGCACGATTTTGCCGGCGACCCGGACGCGCCCTTCGGCGACCAGAATTTCCGCCTGCTTGCGCGAGCACAGGCCGAGCTTTGACAGGGCACGGCAAAGGCTGACGCCTGGCGGACTGGCTCCGGCGCTAGGCGAGGGGCGTGGCCAGCCGGCGTTCGGCCGTGGCGCCATAGTTTTGCGTGATCTTTCCGGCAAGTCAGGTCTTCCCCGCCACCTGAGGTGAATATTTGCTAACAGAAAGCCGCCGGGGTGGATATCTGGATTTCTCGATAGGAGTATCCGGACGTGTGAGCTGCGGCCCTCCGTTGCGACAGGTCGCCTCCGGACATCATGGCAAAGTTGGCAGGACAGAGGGGGGCGCCGTAGAGCGCCAACATTTCGAGCCTCGCACGCGCCCCGACGCTGATCGCCGGGGGGCCCCGATCTTCAGTTTGCCCTGGGCTCGTCCTCGACAACGAAAGATGCGGCAATCAGGTCGTCGGCATCGATCCGCAGGGAGCCTTCACCTCCTCCCATGACAGCGGCTACCTTCTGAAAAATTTTCATCTCGTGCTCGGTAATCCGGGCGCTCCGCATCCTGGCTTTGAGATCAGCGATGCGCAGCCCCAATGTGTGGGACGTTCCAATTTCACGGTTCGACATGACAACATGCTCCTCCCCGACCCATGCTTTTTGCCTCCCCACCGCTATTCGCCCGTCGCCTATCATGTTTGCCCAAAAATAAGGCATCGCGAATACCGCGCCCCGAACGCTGGTGCGAGGGGAAGGTTCCGGCGCAACATGGTCACGAAATAATACGGGCCGCCGCCGCCGGCGGTTTACCCGCAGGAGGTGGCTAGCCGTCATTCTTCGATTTGTGACGGACTCGCCGGCAAGGTGAGCTCAAAAGAAGATTTGACTGGATCCTCCCGGGGAGGATACAAAACAGGCATGTCCGACGGCATCCATCGTTCGCATCCGGTCGTGAAGCGTCTGAAGCGCGCGCAAGGCCATCTTGCGGCGGTGCTGTCGATGTTCGAGGCGCATCGTCCTTGCGTTGACCTGGCGCAGCAGCTCCACGCCGTGGAGAGCGCCATCAGCAGTGCAAAGCGCGAACTGATCCACGATCATATCGAGCATTGCCTGACGGACACCGCGGAAGCCGGCGGCAACTCGCTGGCGGAACTCAAGCAACTGGCGAAATATTTGTGAGCCGTCAAATGCCTGTGCTCGGCGCGCGCTTCCTCGACTGGTTCGGGTTCGGGCCGCGCCATCACGCCGCGCATGGTCATGGCCATCACGATCATGTGAGCGGGTCGCATAGCCACGGGGTCATCGATGCGACCATCGCCACGACCGACCGCGGCATATGGGCGATAAAATGGTCGTTCGTCATCCTGGCAATCACCGCGGCGATGCAGATGGTCGTGGTCGCGCTGTCGGGCAGCGTGGCGCTGCTGGCCGACACGGTCCACAACATCGGTGACGCCACCACCGCCATTCCGCTGTGGATCGCCTTCCTGCTGGCCCGGCGCAAGCCGTCGCCGACCTTCACCTACGGCCTGGGCCGGGTCGAGGACCTGGCCGGGATGATCATCGTCGGGATCATCCTGTTCAGCGCCATCGTCGCCGGTTACCAGGCCATCGACCGTTTGATCAATCCACGCGTGGTGACGCATCTGGGCTGGCTGGCGGCGGCGGGCATTGTCGGCTTTCTCGGCAACGAGGCCGTCGCGGTGTTCCGCATCCGCGTCGGCCGCGAAATCAACAGCGCCGCACTCATTGCCGACGGCTACCACGCTCGCACCGACGGCCTGACCAGCCTTGCCGTGGTCCTCGGAGCGTTCGGCGTCTGGCTCGGTTTTGCGCTGGCCGACCCGATCGTCGGCCTGCTCATCACGCTTGCGATCTTCGGCATCGTCTGGCAGTCGGCGCGCTCGGTGCTGACCCGCATGCTCGACGGTATAGATCCTGATGTCATCGGCGACATCCACCATGCCGCCGCGCATGTGCCGGCAGCGCGCATTGTCGAGGCCAAGGCGCGGTGGATCGGTCACAGGCTGCACGCCGACATTGCCATCGCCGTGGAAGAAAGCCTGCCCGTCTGCGAAGCGAAGACGATCATTGCAGCGCTGGAGCACCAGCTGTTCGAGCACATGCCGGCGCTTGCGGCGGCGAATATTAGATTGGCGAACGCGGTTGCCGATCATCGCCATGGACATCCCCACGGCGAGCACGACAGCCACTAACGGTCGCTCCGACCGGCGCGTTTCCGTTCGCCGCGCGAAAGATGTTGAGACCGCCGCGTCTTAGTCCATTATCCCCGGGTCCATTATCTCTGGCTCGTGCAAGGCTTGACCCGAGCGCCAAACGTGGCCGGAAACCGGATTGAGAAGATGCCTCAGGCGCCACTTATCGCAACCCTTGTCGCCGGCCTCGGACTCGCCTTCATCCTCGGCACGTTGGCGAACCGACTTCGCCTGTCGCCACTGGTCGGCTACCTCGTGGCTGGTGTCTTGATTGGCCCGTTCACGCCCGGCTTCGTTGCCGACCAGGCGCTGGCGCGCCAACTCGCCGAGCTCGGCGTGATCCTGCTGATGTTTGGCATAGGGCTGCATTTTTCGCTGAACGATCTGCTGTCGGCAAGAAAGATCGCGATTCCCGGCGCTATCGGTCAAATGGCTCTGGTGACCATGCTCGGCTCCTCGTGACGCAGGCGATCGGCTGGCCGATCGGAGCCGGAGTGGTGTTTGGGCTGGCCCTGTCGGTTGCAAGCACAGTCGTGGTCCTACGGGCGCTGCAGGAAATGCGGCAGCTCGAAACCGATGGCGGACGCATCGCAGTCGGCTGGTTGGTCGTAGAGGACCTCGCCATGATCCTCGCGCTCGTGCTGTTGCCGGCCTTCGCCGGTGTGCTCGGTGGCAATTTCAACGGGCCAAACCTTAACGGCAATGACCTGTTTACATTGTTTGAGCCGCAGACCATCTGGAGCGCGCTCGGGCTGACGCTGGGCAAATTGGCGGCTTTCTTCGCGATCATGGTTGTCGTCGGGCGACGTGTCATTCCGCCGATCCTTCACTACGTTGCTCACACTGGCTCGCGAGAGCTTTTCCGTTTGGCCGTGCTGGCGATCGCCCTTGGTGTCGCTTTCGGGGCAGCCGAGCTGTTCGGCGTCTCGTTCGCTCTTGGGGCGTTTTTCGCAGGAATGATCCTTGCCGAATCCCAGTTGAGCCAAAGGGCCGCTCAGGAAACGCTGCCGCTGCGCGACGCATTCGCGGTGCTTTTCTTCGTCTCCGTCGGCATGCTGTTCAACCCGATGATCCTGGTCGAGCAGCCGCTGCTCGTCGGCGTGACATTTTTGATCATCGTCATCGGCAATGCCACGGCCGCATCGGCCATCGCATTGATGTTCGGCTATCCGTCCCACGTGGCCCTGACACTCGGCCTAAGCCTGGCGCAAATCGGCGAGTTCTCCTTCATCCTGGCGGGACTAGGTGTCGACCTCGCGCTTCTACCAGAGGCTGGACGTGACCTGGTGCTTGCCGGAGCCATCCTTTCGATCCTCGTCAACCCGCTGCTGTTTGCGGCGTTGGATCGGCTGACGCCGTGGCTGAAAGCACGAGAGCGAACCATCGCCACGCAAGAAGGCAAATCCGAACCGCCCGAACTCGCGGCTACCAGCCTGACAGACCACGCGGTGCTTGTCGGCCATGGACGGGTCGGAAGCCTGGTCGCGGAGACGTTGCAAAAGGCAAGGCAGCCTTACCTGGTGATTGAGGAACGGCAAGTGATAGTAGAACAGCTGCGCGCCCGCGGCGTTGATGTCATTGCGGGAAATGCCGCCCAGCCGGGCCTGCTTGAGGCGGCCAACGTTGCCTCGGCCCGGTGGTTGATCAGCGCCATTCCCAATCCGTTCGAGAGCGGCAATCTCATCGAGCAAGCCCATGCCATCAATCCAAGGCTCGAGATCATCGCCCGTGCGCATTCCGATGCCGAAGTGGATTACCTGAAGAAGTTCGGCGCCGACCTGATCATCATGGGCGAGCGGGAGATCGCGCGCGGCATCTCGGATCACATTCTGAGCCGGATCGATGCCCCAGCCGCCCCGGTCGCCGACCAGAGCCAAAACGCGCGCCAGGTCGACTCAAAACCGATGGCCGGGTAATGGCGGCAGCTGCGCCAACAGCATCTCCAGCTTCTTCCGCTGATAGCGTGAGGTCTGGCAGGCGTCGGTCTTTGAAGCAACGCTGGGTTCCGGCACCTGCAATCACGGCCGGCCGACCTATATCCAACTGAAGCTTGCCGATATCGAGCGGCTGTGTCGACGGCGGAAACGTCGTTTGCAACGGCAATAGCTTGTTTGTTCGCATCACTTTCAGGGAGATAAGGAGCCATGATTTCCGGCGCACACATGATCATCTACAGCACGGATGCCGAGGCAGACCGCGCATTTTTTCGCAATGTCCTACGTTTTCCAGCAGTCGATGCTGGCGAAGGCTGGTTGATCTTCGCATTGCCGCCGGCCGAGATTGCCGTTCACCCGGCCGCCGAAGTCGACAGCCACGAAGTCTATCTCATGTGCGAAGACATCAATGCTACGATCCAAGAGCTGAAATCGCACGATGTTGAATGCACTTCGGTCACCGATGAAGGCTGGGGCCTGCTCACGCATGTCTCGCTTCCCAGTGGCGGCTCGCTTGGCCTTTACCAGCCGAGGCATGCTTTGGCGCACAAAGCCGGGGCTGCTTAAGTGGCCGTTTTCCGGCTGCACCCGCTCATTGGCTGCCGATCACCATGCGGTTGCCCTCGCTGTCGCGAAATTCCGCCACCGTGCGGCCTGGCTGCCAGGGCGCCTCCTGCGGTTCGGTGATGATCTCGACGCCGCCCGCCTTCAACGCCGCGATCGTCGCGTCGACATCGTCGTCGACCAGCACCAGCACCGGCTCCGCGCCTGGCGTGTCGTCGGCGCGCCTCACGAAATGCAGGTTCGTCACGGCGTCGGGAAATTTCAGCTCGATCCAGCGCCAGCCGCTATCGCCCATCTTCTCGTCGGCCGTCACCTTGCAGGCGAAATGCCTGGTGTAGAACGCCTTGGCGCGGTCCTGGTCGAATACCGGCAGTTCGGCAAACTGGATGTGCATGGTCGTCGCTCCTGCTCCTCGATGGCTGCTGCCTAGCCGTCCGCAGGTGGAAGTCGATCCGGGCGGCCGAAAAAATTTATAGCGTGCGAGAATCTTTTCGGGAACGCGAAACGTCTTCTGCTCAGACCAACCATTCAGGAGACGAACCATGGGCTACAAACTCATTCGCTACAGCGTGAAAGACACCGGGCTGGAAGAGAACCGCGCGCTGGTGGCAAAAGTGTTCGAGACGCTGGATGAAACGGCGCCGCAGAGCGTGCGCTATCTCGTGCTCGAACTCGACGACGGCGAGTTCGTCCATGTCGTCGGCGAGGGAAACGACACATCTGCGCTGACCGGGCTTGCGGCCTTCGAGGCGTTCACGCAAAACCATGCGGAACGGCGCTCGACGCCGGTGAAGCGGTCGCCTGCCAAAATCATCGGCAACTACCGTGTGCTTGAGGAGAGCAAGGCCGGATAGAATGGACGCCATGATCCAACCGAAATTCGATCGGCCGGCGCTTGAGGCGATGCTCTCCGGGTTTCGCCCAAAACTGCACCGCTACTGCGCCCGCATGGCCGGCTCGGTGATCGACGGCGAAGACATCGTGCAGGAGACGCTGATCAAGGCGCTGCAGGCGGTCGACGGCAGCATGACGGTCGAGCGGCCCGAGCAATGGCTGTTTCGCATCGCGCATAATGCCGCGCAGGACCATCTGCGCCGGCGCCATCGGGAAAGGTCGCGCATGACCGAGACCGACATGACCACCATCGAGGATCCTTCCGGCAGCGCCGACAGCAGGCTCGCCGCGGCGAGCGGCCTGCGCAGCTTCATGCAACTCTCGGTTGCGCAACGCAGCGCAGTGATCCTTGTCGACGTGCTAGGCCTTTCGCTGCACGAGACCTGCGAGGTGACCGGCGCAACGCTGGCCGCCACCAAGGCGGCGTTGCATCGCGGGCGGGCGCAGCTGCGCCTGCTGGCGTCGCAGCCTGAGCACGTTGCCGCGCCACGGCTCGACGCCGATGACGAGCGACGGCTGCGCCGTTATGTCGATCTGTTCAACGCGCGCGACTTCGACGCGGTCAGGGCGCTGATCGCCGAGGATGTCCAACTCGAATTGGTCAGCCGGCTCCGCATGCGCGGCAAGGCTGAAGTGTCGACCTATTTCGGCAATTACGAGCGCATCAGCGACTGGGCGCTGTCGCTGGGTTTTGTCGACGGCCGGCCGGCGATCCTGATCCGCAACCCGCAGGAGCCGGACGGCGCGGTGCGCGGCTTCATGCTGGTCGAATGGCGGGAGGAGCGGGTCGTCCAGATCCGCGATTTTCGTTATGCGCCTTGGTGCCTGATCGATGCCGAGATCAGCACGATGGAGGGGTAGGGGAGGGTCGGCCTCCGGCCGCCCGCTATCCGCGCCGGCCGTCGCGCCAGCCAGCCGGCGAGGCGCCCGCGAGCTTCTTGAAGCTCCGGCTGAAGGCCGCTTCGGACTCGTAGCCGACATCACGCCCGACCGCCGAGACTTTGGCCAGCCCATCAGTGAGCAGTCGTGCGGCCAGTTGTACGCGCCATCGCGTGAGATACTGCATCGGTGGGCAGCCGACGAGACGCGTGAAGCGGGCCGCGAGGACGGACCGCGAGACGCCGGTTTCGCGTGCGAGTTCTTCAATTGTCCAGCCACGCGCCGGATTCTCGTGGACAAGCGCAACAGCCCGGCCGACGGCGGGGTCGCGCAAGCCGGCCAGCCAGCCGGTCTGCTCCGGCGGCAGTGCCTCAAGATAGCGGCGAACGACCTCAACGAACATCAGCTCGCTGAGACGCAGGCGGATGCATTCAGCGCCTGGCCGTTGAACGGACACCTCTGCCAGCGTTAGCTCGATCAGCCGGTCGAGCAGATCGCTCGGTGCGCCGGCCGCGCGCCGGATGCGTATCAGCGGAGGCAGGGCCCCAAGCAGAGGATTGAACGGCCGTGCATCGCAGCCAAGGAAACCGCAGACATATCTGGTCAGAAGGGGGCCGTCGCCGCCTTCGTTGACCACGAAGGGCAGTTGTCCGGCCGCCATGGCGCGAAAGAAGTCGAGCGAATCTTCCTGGCTCAAACCTGACCGCACTCCGGGCGCACTACACATCGCGTACGAATCCTCATGCGGGATCACAAGTATGTCGCCTTCGGCAAACTCCATCGGCGGATCGTCACCGATGCTGACCGAGCCCGATCCTTGGGTGATGATGTGGTAGGAAATCACATGTTGGGCGCGCGGCAGGATAAGATGGGCAAATGAACCCGCCCGCGGCACTTCCACGCTCCAGGGCGAAGAGGCATCGACCCAGAAGAAAAGCGCGCCGGTGAGCTTTACCACGCGCAGCACATCCGAAAGCACATCCTTGTCCGGCGCGGCCGAAGGTGCGGCATCGGCAACGACCTCTTCCGGTGGCCGCTCAGGCGATCGCGCCAGAACGGACGCTGCAGCAAGCGATCGAGACGCTGGGTCATGGAGCGTGCCCATGGCCAAGTCTACTATGCGCCGAACAGTATATCCACCGCGCATCCCGTGGAGTCCATGCGATCAACGGAGGTCGGCCATGTCTACCTATTGCTTCTTCGACGTGCGTGAAATCACCGACCAGGCCAAGGTCGAGCAGTATCTGGCAGGGGTCTTTGCAACGGTTGAACAGTATGGAGGGCGCTATCTGGTGCTGGGCGGGAAATCCGACCTTGTCGAAGGAGACTGGCAGCCGGTCTATCCGGTCATCGTCGAATTTGCCGATGGCGAGCATGCCCGGCGCTGGTATTCATCGCCCGAATACGAGCCGCTGAAGGCGCTACGCGTCGCCGGAACCCGATCCAACGCAGTGTTCCTTGAAGGTGCAACGCAGGGACCGGAGCAAGCGGCGGCCCAGACCCGCCGGGGCAAGATATCGAAAACTCCGGCTGAAATCTACGACTCACTGTTCGTTCCAGCGCTGTTCCGACAATGGGGGCCTATCGTCGCCGCCGAGGCGCGAATAGGGAGGGGCGACTGCGTGATCGACATTGCCTGCGGTACGGGTGTGCTGGCGCTCGCGGCCCTCGACCGCGTTGGCGCGGAGGGCAAGGTGGTCGGGCTTGATCCCAATCCCGATATGCTTTGCGTTGCCCGCCGCAAAAGCACTCGCATCGATTGGCGAGAAGGGCGCGCTGAGCAGATCCCTTTCCCGGATGAAAGCTTCGACGCTGCGGTCAGCCAGTTCGGCCTGATGTTCTTCGACGATCGAGCAGCCGGACTGCGGGAAATGATGCGCGTGCTTAAGTCCGGCGGCCGGCTCGCCGTCGCGGTCTGCGGACCGCTCGACCAGTCGCCCGGCTATGCCGCAGTGGCGGATATGCTTGAACGGCTGTTTGGAGCCGACGTTGCGAACGCGTTCCGCGCGCCCTTTGTGCTCGGCGATGCGGAGTTACTGCGCTCGCTCTGCGCGAAGGCAGGCATAGAGCGTGCCGAGGTGAAGCGACACCGCGGAACGGTCCGTTTTGCCTCGATCGAGTCGCTGATCTCGACTGAAAGAGCCTGCATCTGGACGTTGGGCGGGCTTTTGAACAACGAGCAGTTCAAGCGGCTCCTGGAGGAGGCCGAGCGGGCACTTATGCCTTACGTGACAGCAGCCGGCGCCGTCGCTTTCGACATGCCGGCGCTCGTCATCACGGCATCCAAGGACTGACGCTGGCAACCAGTCTGCGATCAGGCGCTGCCTGCTTCACCTTCCCGCAAAGTCTATCAAACGACACGCACGCGGCGCGTCACCTGGCCATTGCTTTCCCAGTATGTGTGTTTCTTGGCAATCAAGGGATCGTCCATTGCCGGTTGAACCTGTCCCGTGGTGCTGACCGCGCGCGAGGTCACCGTGTGTTCTCCAGGCGACGGACTTGGCCAATCCAGGGACCAGATCTTCCAGGCGTGTTCGGCCTCCTCGCTGCGGTCGATGATCGCCGGTGCCCATGGCGCTTGATCGATTTGCACTTCGACCCGATCGATCGGTGCCCCCCAGGCTGCCCCAATGATGCGGTAGTCCGAGTCCTTGCGGGTGACCTTCGCGGGCGCGGACTTTATCAGCGCTCGTCCGACTGAGTCCTCGGTCCACACGGTCTCGCCATTGCGCTCTTCCTCCCGGATGGTGACATAGTCACGGGCCATCAGAAGGCTCATGAAGCGGGTGTCGCGCACTTCGATGCGCTCCAGCCACTTGACGTTGGCGATGCCATACCAGCCCGGAGCAATCAGCCGCAGCGGAAAACCATTGGCCGCCGGCAAGGCGGCTCCGTTCATTTCGTAGCAGAGCAGATTGTCTGGGTTCGTCGCTTCGGCAAGCGACATGCTGCGCGCGAAGTTCTGCTGCATCTTGACGTCGCGGATGGCGACCTCGCCGGTGTCAGTGCCGAAAAAGACGACCTCGATGCCATCTTCCAGAACGCCGGCTTCCTCGAGGATCGGGGCGAGCGGCGTCCCTGCCCAGCGGGCATTGCCGATGCCGCCGGTGAAAAACGGAAAACCGTGGTTGCCCGAGCATTCCACTGTGGAAACGACCTCCTGGCGCGGCCGCGCCTTGATGTCGGCGAGAGTCAGTTTCAAGGGCTTCTTGACCAGGCCGCCGATCTCCATCGACCATGTCTTCTCGTCGATCGTTGGTCGATTGAAATGCGAGATGCTGAAGAACTTGTCGTTTGGCGTTATCCAGCTATCCAGATCCTCCCAGACAAGCTGCTTCTGGATGCCGACCGGATCGGGATTTTCGGTCGGCTGGTCCAGCCACCGAATAACCTCCTCGCTCGCCCGTGTTGGAAAAGCGTAAGCCCGACGCGAGGTATAGAGAGCAGCAATTGCGGCAAGGGCAGCACTTCCCTGAACGAGAAGTTCTCTGCGTTGAATATCAGGCATGTTGTTTCCTCCCAGTTGATCCCGAAACAGGCTGCACGTGCCTTGGGCCGCAGCCTGAACACGGATAGGCGCAATGAGCGTTTGCCCCACCCGGAGATTATCCGGACAGGTCAAGAAATCAGCGGCGACAAACATGTGAAGCCTTGGACGAAACTCTCGCTTGGGTTTCGCCGTTTTAAGGGTGCGCCTTTGAGAGGGAAGAGTCCAGGTGTATGATGATCGTCTAATATTTCTAGATCAGGGGGACAGCATGACGTCTTGGGAAATCAACGGACGCGAACTCGTCAATTGCACCTGCGAATATGGCTGCAACTGTCAATTCAATGCGCTGCCCGACAAGGGCCATTGCCATGCCGTGGCCGGTATCCAGATCGACGAAGGTCCTCATGGCGAGACCGTTCTCGACGGCCTGCGCATCGCCGCGATCTTCAAATGGCCCGGGGCGATCCACGAGGGCAACGGCGAAGCCATCGCTTTCGTCGACGAGAAGGCAACCGACCAGCAGCGTGACGCGCTGCTGCGCATCATGACCGGCCAGGACACCGATCCGTTCGCGACGATGTTCGCCGTCTACGCCTCGACCGTGACAAAAATGAATGAGCCGGTCTTCACCAGGATCGATCTCGACCTCGATGTCGACGGCCGCAGGGGCCGCATCTTCGTCAAGGACTACATCGAAACGGTCGGCGAACCAATCCGCAACAAGGTGACGGGCGCGGACTCGCGCGCCCAGATCGTGTTGCCGAACGGCTTCGAATATGCGGTCGCCGAGATCGGCAGCGCTTCGAGCACAACCAGCGGGCCGGTTCAGGTGACCACCAAGGACAGTTACGGCCAGTTCGCGCGGCTGCATCTCAACAATCACGGGGTGGTGCGAGCCTGACGCGGCGCATGAACGGCGCGTCGCCACTGGAACGGCTGCTCAGGCGCGACCGCGTCATCACAATTGCGGGCGTGGTGGCGCTGTGCCTGCTGGCCTGGCTTTACATCGCCGCCGGCGCAGGGATCGGCATGAATGCGTGGGAGATGTCGAGGCTCGCGTTATTCCCGCACCTGCAAACTCCGAACATGACATCCGATATGACCTCTGAGATGCCCGGCATGGACATGTCTGGCATGGACATGTCTGGCATGGATATGTCCGGCATGGACATGAGCGCGATGGCGACGGAGCCGCGGGCCTGGGGGACCGCGAACTGGGCGCTGATGATCGCCATGTGGTGGGTCATGATGATCGCCATGATGTCGCCGAGTGCGGCGCCGACCATCCTGCTCTATGCGCGCGTGCATCGCCATGCGCGGCACGGGGTCAGATCCAGGACAAGCTCGCGCCGACCGGCGTGTTCCATGGCAGGCTACCTCCTGGTCTGGCTGGGGTTCTCCGTCGCCGCAACCGCATTGCATTGGCTGCTCGAACGCGAAGCCTTCGTTTCGGCGACGATGATGAGTTCGCAGAGCCGCTGGCTTTCAGCCATCGTCCTGATCGGCGCGGGGATCTATCAGCTCTCGTCCTTCAAGAACGCCTGCCTGTCGCATTGCCGGGCACCGACGGCGTTCCTTGCCCGCCACTGGCGTCCGCACGCCCTTGGCGCGCTGCGTCTCGGCGCATTGCATGGGGCGTTTTGTGTCGGATGCTGCTGGATGCTGATGGCGTTGTTGTTCGTCGGCGGCATCATGAACCTGGTGTGGATCGCCGCGCTCGCCATTCTGGTGCTGGCGGAAAAACTGTTTCCTGCCGGCCCGTGGGTTGGCCGGGCAGCCGGCATCGCCCTGATCGCCTGGGGCAGCGCAACGCTTTTGGTCTGACGACCAGGGCCGCCTCTGTCGGCATTCAAAGCGTCGAGGAACTTTGAATTCTCGAATCCGTTACCGAATATCGTGGATGGGAGGCTCCGCCGATGAATGTCAGCGATGAAAGGACTGTATCGCTCTGGGCGGCGACCGAAGTCGTGCCCGATGCGGTGCCGCTCGGGCAAAGCGAACAGGTCGATGTCGTGGTCGTCGGGTCTGGGATTGCCGGACTGTCGGTCGCCTACGAACTGGCCGTCGCCGGGCAAAAGGTGGCTGTCCTCGATCGCGGCCGGATCGGAAGCGGCATGACGGCTCGCACCACTGCGCACCTGTCATCCATCTGCGATGACTATTTTTCGGAGCTGACCAAATTGCGCGGCGAGGACCTGGCGCGGATTTTTTACCAAAGCCAATCGGCCGCTATCGACCGTATCCAATCCATCCGGGAGGCCGAGCGTATCGCTTGCGATTTCCGGCGCCTTGATGGCTTTCTCTTTCCGGCTTCCGGCAGCCAGGAATCCGATATCACGCGCGAACTGGACGCCGCTCTGAAGATCGGTGTCGAGGTCGAGAAGACCAGGGGCGTGCCATTTGCAGGCTTTTCGGATGTGCAGGCCCTTCGATACGCCAATCAGGCGACCTTCCACCCGCTCAAATATCTCCGCGGGCTGGCCGCGGCCATCCGCGCGCGCGGCGGCGTGCTTTATGCTGATACTATCGTCGAAAAGGTCGAGGAGACTGATGGCGGCGTGCGTGTAACCACGGTTTCAGGCTTTACCGTGTCTGCCAGATCGGCCGTTGTCGCCACCAACTCGCCGATCAACGATCGGGTCGCGCTCCACACCAAGCAAGCGCCGTATCGAACCTACGCGATGTCGTTCGAGATCGCGGGCGACACCATTCCGGATGCGCTGTATTGGGATACTGAAGACCCTTATCACTACGTTCGGCTTCAGCCTGGCGACGGTCGGACCGACTTCCTGATCGTCGGAGGTGAAGACCACAAGACAGGACAGGCCGATGATGCCGGTGACCGTTTCGCGGCCCTGACGGCCTGGACCAAAAGGCTGGTGCCCGATGTCGGCGTGGAAATCAACCGGTGGTCCGGGCAGGTGATGGAGACCGTCGATTATGCGGGGTTCATCGGCCGCAATCCTGGCGACAGCCGCGTCTTTGTGGCGACCGGGGATTCCGGCCAGGGCATTACCCATGGCGTTGTCGCCGGCCTGTTGATTTCAGACCTGATTCTGAAGGAGGAAAGTCCCTGGCGCGAACTCTACGAGCCGTCGCGCAAGACGGCAGGCGCGATCGGCGATTACCTGTCGGAGAATGCGACGGCGATCAAGAGTTTTGCCGAATATATCGCGCCTGGCGAGATCGATTCCGTCGATAAGCTGCGACCGGGAGAAGGTGCCATCGTCCGCGAAGGGCTCAGCAAGATCGCCGCATTTCGCGATGACGACGGCACGCTCTACAAGCGCTCGGCCGCATGCACGCATGTCGGCTGCCACGTCCACTGGAACTCGCTCGAGCGCTGCTGGGACTGCCCCTGCCACGGTTCGCATTTTGCAATCGATGGCACGGCCTTGAACGGACCGGCCGTGGCGCCGCTGGGAAGCGAGTAGGGCAGTAGGCAGTAGGCAGTAGGCAGTAGGCAGTAGGCAGTAGGCAGTGGGCAGTGGGCAGTGGGCAGTGGGCAGTGGGCAGTGGGCAGTGGTGAGGAAGCCATTCCAGGGGCCATTCCCCTACTCCCCTACTGCCTACTGCCTTCCCTTACTTACAATTCCTTTTCGGCCAGCTCGCGAAACGCATCGGGGACCGATCGCGATTGGCCGAGCGCGACCGAGGCATAGCCGACCGCCTCCCAGCCGAAGCGGTCGCGGATCTTGTCGATGGCGTGGTCCGCGGTCCAGCGCGCCGCACCCTTCCTGGTGCCGGGGCGGAGGCGGTCGTCGTCGAGGCCGAGCGGCAGTTCCAGCTGCAGGGCCGGCTGCTTCTCCAGATGCGAGACGGCGATCGCCAGCAGCGAAATGGTCTTTTCGTGCGGATGATCGACAAGCACCTTGCGCACCAGCGCCTCGGCGATCTCGGCCAGCATCGCGGTTGCCGAAATCGGCTGGTCGAGCGTGATCGAACGCGTCACCGAGCGCAGATCGGCAAAGCGGACGCGGACCGTCACCGTGCGGCCGGGCCGGGATTTCGCCCGCAGCCTGGTGGCGACCCTGTCGGCCAGATGCAGCAGGGTGGGTACGAAGATTTTTGCCTCGGCCGGTTTCCTGCCGAGCGCCGATTGCGCGCCGGCCGATCGTGCCCGGCGCTGCGTCTCGAGTTTTCGCGGATCGCGGTTCCAGGCCAGCGCGTTGAGTTTTTCACCTGCCGCCGGGCCGAGCAGACGCTCCAGCGACCCACCATTGGTCTTCGCCAGTTCGCCGATGGTGCGCACACCAATGCCGGCCAGCCGCTCCCTGGTGACCGGACCGACGCCCCACATCAGCTCGACCGGCAGATCGTGAAGGAACTCCAGCTCGTGGCGCGGATCGACCACTACCAGCCCGTCGGGCTTGGCCACCTGCGAGGCGATCTTGGCCAGGTGCTTGGTGCGCGCCACGCCGACCGAGATCGGCAAGCCAAGCTCGGCCCGCACGCGGCGGCGGATGGTTGTCGCGATCTCGGCCGGCGGGCCGAACAGGTGGGTGCAGCCGGCGACGTCGGCAAAGGCCTCATCGATGGAAATCCGCTCGACCACCGGGGTAAAATCGCCGAGCACTTGAATAGCCGCATCGCCGAGCCGCTGATAATCCTTGAAATGGCCGCCGACGAAAATCAGCCCGGGGCAGAGTTCCCGCGCGCGCCGCCCCGGCATGCCGCCGCGCACGCCAAAAGCCCTGGCCTCGTAGGACGCGGCCAAGACGACGCCGCCGCCGACGGCGATCGGCTTGCCGCGCAGGGCGGGGTCGAGCAACTGTTCGACCGAGGCATAGAAAGCGTCCAGATCAGCGTGGAGGATGTTGGCTTCCATCCGGCCCGTTCGCCCGCGGCGGTTCGAACGCCGCATTGTCCTGAGGGTGGGTTTTGTGCGAACATAAAGAGAACAAATAGGGCGGATTGTCAAGGAGCGTGGAGGGCAGGTGGAGGGTAATCGCTTCAGGTCTGCGCTGCCCCTCATCGCCCTGCCGGGCACTTCTCCCCGTATAGGAACGGGGAGATGGGACACTTCGCAAAGGATTTCGCCAATCTCTGGCGTTCAGAAATGGAGCCGACGCTGCGGCCAGCCCCTTCTCCCCGTCACCATACGGGGAGAAGGTGCCGGCAGCGCGGCAGCGCCGACGTTACTCACCTCCAGCCTACGCCGCCTGCCGTGCCCAGAGGCGGTGGCCGTAGCGGCGGAAGAAGCGCGCCAGCAGAAGCTGCTGCCTGGCGCGGGCGAGATCGGCGCCGCGCCTTTCCTGGCGCCAGCGCGGCATATTGCGATAACAGGCGATGAAGCGGGCGGCGTCCTCGAGCGCCTCCTCAGTCGACTGCGCCGGGCGGATCGCCGCCACGAACAAGGCCTCGCCGAGCTTCAGCCGGTCGACCAGCGCCTTGCGCTGGCCATGGCCGAGGCGCGCCCGGCCTATGCCGTCGAGGCGGATAGCCGCGAGGGCGGCGAGCATGGCCGGGCTGTCGCTGGTATAGCCGCAATCGCGGGCGAACTGGGCGGAGAGGGCGTCCATCTTCGTCTCCTTGGCTGGCGGCGGCGCGACGGAGACCCGGTCCCGTCGCCCGTTCGTCTGGAGTATTTTATATAAGCATAACTCGAAAATCGGCACAAGTTAAACTTTTGCACGGGTTGAGCGGAACCGACTCGACTCTTCGGGAAAAACCCCTAATGATGTGAACAAAACAGGAACCGAGGCACCAGGGACGATGGCATTGCCGGGCAAGGAAGCAACGATCGCCGAGGTCGTCTCGATCGCGGTCGAGTGTATCGATTGCGGTCGAAACAGATGGTGGAAGCCGGCGGAGCTGAGGCGATTCGGGGTGACCGCGCAGACGCCGCTGGCGGCGCTGTCGGGGCGGCTTCGCTGCTCGGCCTGTCGCGCCGATGGCCTGCCGGGCGCGGCGGTCTCGATCCAGGCGGCGTTCATCGACGAGCGGCAGCAGCGCCGCGCCGAGGCGCGGATGCTTGGCGAGCGCGAGGTTCCGCTGGAGAGATCCAGGCGGGCTTGATGGGGAGTGGCGATTCCTTCTCCCCTTGTGGGAGAAGGTGGCCTCGCGAAGCGAGGTCGGATGAGGGGTGTTGGACGGATCGCCAACGCCTGCCTTTGCTCCAGGGAAGTGAAGCGAAGGCGACGGATTGCCGATGCCTCATTCCGTCCAGCACCCCTCATCCGGCTCGGCGCTACGCGCCGATCCACCTTCTCCCACAAGGGGAGAAGGGCGCGCTCCGCCGCCGCCCTAGTACCCCAGCAGTTCCTTGAGCGGGATGACGCGCCAGACGTGTTTTATCGCGTAGCGGTTGAAGGTCAGCGACTTCGGCGGATTGTACTGCTCGACGACCAACTCGGCGGCGGTCCGCTTGACCAGCTTTTTGATGAAGGCCTTGCCGTTGCGCTCGTTTTCCTCGGGAAACATCTCGACCACCACGTGGTCGCCGGGCACAGCGTCGCGGCCGCCGCAATAGAGCATCTCGCCGGGCTCGTAGCGCGGCACCATCGAGTCGGAGAGCACGTGCAGGGCGAACACCTTGCGCAGATGGGCGATGCCGGGCGGGCGCTGGACATAGCCGGCGACCTCGCCGTTGAAGGTGAAGTCACCGTCGTCGCCGCCGACCGCGGCGCCCAGAAGCTCGATGTCCATCGGGCCGGCGGGCAGGGGGGCGGCGTCGGTGACGATCTCGGCGTCGGCGACATTGTCGGCGTCGTCGAGGAAGACGACCTCGCCCTTGCCGAGCGCCACCGGGTCGACGCGCAGGAAGGCGGCGGTCTTCAAAAGGTTCTCGGTTTTCGGCAGGTTGCGGCCGGTTTCCCAATTGCCGACAGCGGCGACGTCGGTGTCGTTGTGCTCGGCAATATGGCGCATCACCAGGCCGCGCTGCTTGCGCGCCTTGCGGATCGCCGCCCCGACCTTGATCGACAATGAGGTTTTCGCCATGGCGCCATCTGAAACATAAGAATCGGTTTCGTCCATGAAAGAATGGCTTGCATAATTTTTTGAGTTATGCTTATATATAGCCATGCACAAGCCACGCTCCATCTCGCTTTCCCATCCGTCCCGGCTGTCCTCCTCCCCGGCCGGGACGAAGCCCGAGGCTCGCGCCTCGGATCCGGTGGCCCTGCCGTCAGCGGCGGCGACCGGAACGGCCGGAGCCGTCCCCTCACGGCTCCGGCCCCGAATTTCGGCGCGTGCAATGCGGGCCTTTCGTGCAGCCGCACCGAGGACGGCACGGTCATCGTCTTCGCCCGGCGCACGGGCAGGGCGGTTTCCCCTGGGAGAGGTAATCGGCGACGCCGCGCCGCCCCTCACCTGCCTGCCGGCATCCTCTCCCCGTGAACGGGGAGAGGGGGCAGCTTCGGCATCTACGCAACCCTTTCGATCTCGATGGAAGAACATCATGCCCGCCTATACCGACACAAAATTGCAAAGCATCGCCCGCACGCCGGCCAGGCTGGCGCCGCCGGTCTGGCTGCCGCAGCGCCCGTTGGTGCGCGAGATCCAAGGGCCCGACGGCGAGGCCCTCAAGCTGCCGTCGCCGCGCCCCGCTGCCGCCGTCGGGCGCCAGCCGCATGTCGCGGCCATGCGCTTCATCGACTGCCTGTTCAACCGCTGCCGCGCACCGCTCGACCTGACGCTCGAGCAAAATCCCGAAAACGACGCGCCCGGCAGCCGGCCGGCACTGGCCATGCTGTGCTGCGGCTTGCGCACGCGGCCGCTGAAACGCTACTGCGCCTATCACGCGGCGCGGTTCTGCGACCATCGCCGTACGGCTCTCGCGGACGCAGCGTGAGCGGCATCGGTCGAGAGTCTTCTCGCCAAGCACGGCGGCCCGGTTCCTCGCCCCCGCTGCGCGGAGGAGCCCAGGTTCTGCGAAGACAGCAATGAAACGAGGAGCCACAGATGAGCAAGAAGACCGCCCAAAAGGCCAAACCGCCCAAATTACCCACGGGCGAGGCCGAGCAGGTGCGCATCCGCAAGCAGGTCGGTCATGATTTCGCGCTGAAGGACGATGCCTTTGGCCGCAAGCGGCTGGCGACCGGCACGCTGGAGGCGAGGCGCGTCTATGAGGTGTCCAATAACGGCCACACCGCGACCGGCGGGATTGTGCGGGTGCGCAATGTCGACCCGCTGACCGGCATCACCTCGCTGTCGCGCCAGCAGCGCGAGGCGGGCATGCGCTACCGCGAGGATTTTCGCGTCTCGGCACAGGACGGCGTCAAGCCGATGGCGCTGATCGAGCGCGTCGACGGCGGACCCATCGGCGGCGGCGTTGCCGACCGCATCCTGTCCGCCGGCCGCGCCTATGCCGACGCCACCAGGGCGCTTGCGCATTGGGAGGTGTCGGTCGTGGTGCAAAAAGTCTGCTGCGCCGGCGAAACGGTGAAGAGCCTGGCCGAACAGACCGGCGAGCCGCGGGATGTGCTGTCGAAACTGCTCAAAATCGGGCTGGACTTGCTGGCGGTGCATTACGGCATGATGCTGATGCGGCGGCCGCGGTGAAGGGGCAAACGGGGCGTTTGGCAATGCGTTTTGGCCAGCGTCCTCCAATTGAAGGGCGCGGGTTTCCCGACGGCCTGTTACGCTGCGCCATTGCTGGTAAATCACAATGCCAAAGATGCCGCAAAACGCTCATTTCGCAGATACGGCGCCGACGTCTTCGGCGCTGACCGCGTATGACGAGCACTGCATGCTGACTTACATCCGGCTGCTCGATGCTTCGGCGGACAGCGCCGATTGGCGTGAGGTCGCCCACACCGTCCTGCACATTGACCCGGAGCAGGAGCCAGAACGGGCATTCCGCGCCTGGGCGACGCATCTGGCGCGTGCCCGCTGGATGACCGAGGTTCGTGTCGATCGGCATGATCGTGGCACGGAATGACGCGGGAGATTTTTCGTGGAACTGCCATCCCGGTCTGACCGTTTAGACAGGAAACCAACTGGGAAGCGCCCGATGAACTCTTGGCAAATCAACACCTTGGAGGCCTGCTGCCTGCTTGCCGTCCCGCTGTCGATGATCCTTACGGTTCTGGTGGCGGGTTTCATCCTTGGCTGAATCTGCACTGTTCAGTGAAGGAGACGGCACGCATGGCGGCACCGGCGTGAGTTGCGCCTTGGCATTCATCGCGCGCGACACCTTCAGCGACGACAGAAATGATCCTGCCTCTCAGTCCTTGGCGCGCTCCACATAGGCGGCATCAGCCGTCATCACCACCACGCGGGTGCCGGCGGTGATGTGCGGCGGAACCAGCGTGCGCACGCCGTTGGACAGCGTCGCCGGCTTGTAGGATGAGGACGCCGTCTGGCCCTTGGTCACCGGCTCGGTCTCGACCACCTCGAAGGTGGCGCGCTGCGGCAGCACCAGCGAGATGGCGATGCCGTTGTACTGTGAAATCTGCACCGCCATGCCTTCCTTGAGATAGGGCGCCATCTCGCCGACCACGCTTTCCGGCACCGCGACCTGGTCATAGCTTTCCGGGTTCATGAAATGATAGCCTTCGGCGTCGTGGTAGAGGAAGGTATGCTCGCGCTCCTCGACATAGGCGCGCTCGACCTGCTCGGTGGTGCGGTAGCGCTCCGAAACCTTCACCCCGTCGGAGATGCGGCGCATGTCGAGCTGGGTCACCGGCGTGCCCTTGCCCGGATGGATGTTTTCGGCAAAGAGGATCACATAGAGCTTGCCGTCCTTTTCGACGACATTGCCTTTGCGTAGGGAACTGGCGATGACCTTCACGGGCTTTATTCCTAACAGCGTTGATTGGCCTGGGAGCGCCGAATGGCGCAAATCGGCTGCGGGAGCCGTTCGGTGCGGCCTAGCGCATCTTGGCGGCAATCGCCAGTCCTCGATGCAAATCCTGTCGCCATGACCGCCGCCTCGCCCTGGTGGACGCCTGATGTTCACGCCGACCGGCGGCCGCGGTTGATCCTGCGCAACGCCATCACCGCGGCCGTGCGCGACTGGTTTGCCCGCCGCGACTTCGTTGAAGTCGAGACCGCGGCGCTGCAGGTCTCGCCCGGCAACGAGGCGCATCTGTCGGCCTTCGCCACCGAGGCGCTCGGCCCAGATGGGCGGCACCAGCCGCTCTATTTGCACACCTCGCCGGAATTCGCCTGCAAAAAGCTGCTCGCCGCCGGCGAGAAACGCATCTTCAGCCTGAGTGCCGTCTATCGCAACCGCGAGCGCGGCCCATTGCACCATCCGTCCTTCACCATGCTCGAATGGTACCGGGCCGATGAGACCTACGACAGCCTGATGCAGGATTGCGCCGGGCTTGTCGCGCTGGCCGCCGAGCGCGCCGGCACGAAACGCTTCGCCTTTCGCGGCCGCGAGGCCGATCCGTTCGCCGAGCCGGAACGGTTGAACGTCGCCGAGGCTTTTATCCGCTATGCCGGTATCGATCTGTTGGTCACGGTCGCCGCCGACGGCAGCACCGATCGTGAGGCGCTGCATGCGGCTCTGGTCCAGGCGGGCTTGCGCACCGCGCCCGACGACAATTGGGCCGATCTGTTCAGTCGGGTGCTGGTGGAAAAGATCGAGCCGGCGCTGGGGCAGGGGCGCGCCACCATTCTTTACGGCTATCCGATCTCGGAGGCCGCCCTTGCCCGGCCGAGCGCCGATGACCCGAGGACCGCCGAGCGCTTCGAGCTCTATTGCTGCGGCGTCGAGCTGGCCAATGCGTTCGGCGAGCTGACCGACGCCGACGAGCAGCGCCGGCGCTTCATCCTCGAAATGGACGAGAAGCAGCGCATCTACGGCGAACGCTATCCGATCGACGAGGATTTCCTCGCCGCACTGGCCATCATGCCGCAGGCAAGCGGCGCCGCACTCGGCTTCGACCGGCTGGTGATGCTGGCGACGGGGGCGATGCGGGTCGAGGATGTGATGTGGACGCCGGTGACGGGGTGAGGCGAGGCCTGCACTCTACGGCGCCCCCTCTGTCCTGCCGGGCATCTCCCCCTCAAGGGGGGAGATTGGCTGACCGCAACGCCGCACCTCGTCCTTCAACATCGGCGATTGAGGCCGGAGCGACGCGAAGGCGCAATCTCCCCCCTTGAGGGGGAGATGCCCGGCAGGGCAGAGGGGGGTGCCTCGCTCAGGCGTCACAATACTACCGCCCCATCAGCAAAGCGACGATCAGCCGCTGCAGATTGCCGCGCGGGGCGAATTCTACCCGGTCGAAATCGCGGCTTGCCTGCCGCTGCGCCTGGGAGAGTTCGGCAAGCCGCGTGGTCATTTCGGTCCTGATCTTTTTGCAGCCGGGATCGTCGGCGACGGACAGGCCGATGGTCGCCGTCTCGATCTTGCGGACCATGTCGACGATGATGTCGCCATGCACCTTTTCGTGGGCGGCGAGGCCAGCGGCGAAAACGTCCCAGCTCTTCTGCACGGCGGCCGGCACCGGCCCGGACGCTTTGGGCAAGGTATAGGTTATGATGAGTTTTGGGCGCGCCGACACCAGCACACAGGCATTGCCTTGCCGCTGATAGTCCCTGACCCAGGTCAGCTTGAAATTGGTATAGGCCATGGCGCGGACCCTGCTTTTGCCGATCGTCGGACCGCGCTCGCCCATCGAGGCATGGAGCTGAGGACCGGTCTGCCCTGAAACGGCGTAGGTCTCGACCTTCTCGACCGGCTTCCAGCCCGCCTGCGCCGGCGACGCCAGCAAAATGGCCAGGAGCAGGTAGGTCAGAACGGCTGTTTTCATGCGAATCCTCCGGGGCGATGCCTTTGGTGTGAGATCATCAACGCATGGCCGGAATGCGGTCAAGGCGCCGTTGCCGAACTCGCCGTTCGCATTTCGCGTCGAAAGAACCAATCAACGGCGATGTGCCGCAAACTCAATCCGCTTGGCGGGCTCGTTTTGAAATCTTCTTTCTCATTAAACTCTATAAACTTAGTAGAGTTAACGCACACAAGCGTTTTGCGAGGAGCCCAAATGTCGAAAAATCTGGTGGTGGGGCTGTCGGGCAACCTGACCCGTCCGTCGAAGACCAAGGCGTTCATCAGCCACATCGTTGCGGAGGTGGCGAGCAGCACCGGTGCAGCCTCGACCGTTTTCGACATCGAGGATCTCGGTCGGTCGTTTCCGCTGGCAAGGCGCATTGGCGATCTGGATCCATCGGCCAGGAACATCGTCGAGCGATTGCTGGGCGCCGACGTTCTGGTGGTTGGCTCGCCGACTTTCAAAGGCAGCTACACCGGGCTTTTCAAGCATTTCTTCGACCTGCTCGACCCGTCATCCCTGCGGGGAAAGCCGGTGATCCTTGCTGCAACCGGCGGCGGCGATCGTCATTCGCTGGTGGTCGAACATCAGCTGCGGCCGCTGTTCGGCTTCTTCGAGGCTTTGACCCTGCCGACCGCGATCTACGCCTCCGACAAGGACTTCGCCAACGGCGTGCTGGTGTCCGAAGCCATCCATGCTCGCGCCAGCCAAGCGGTCGCCGAAGCATGCCGTGCGGTGCCACGCAGCGTCGGTCTTGCCGCCTGAATACCGGCCCCGTGTCCTCAATTCGCTTCCCGCACAGCTCAGAAGGAGCCCGCAATGACCAGACCCAGCAAGTCGAGGCAGATCAAGCTTGGTGCTTTCCTGCCCGGTGGCGGACAGCATATCGCAGCCTGGCGCCATCCTGACGCGCCGGCCGACGGCGCGACGAATTTCGAGTTCCACAGGCAGCTCGCGCTGACGGCCGAGCGCGGCCTGTTCGACGCCTATTTCCTGGCCGACAATCTGACCGTCGGCCTCGGCGCCCGCGAAGGCGGCAATGCCAAGATCGCCGGGTTCGAGCCGGTGACGCTGTTTGCCGCATTGGCGCCGCTCACCACGCATCTGGGCTTCATCGCCACCGCCTCCACCACCTATGAGGAGCCCTATACGCTCGCCCGCAAGTTCGCCTCGCTCGACCTGCTGTCGAACGGCCGGGCCGGCTGGAATGTGGTGACCTCGGCGGGTGACGAGACCGCGCGCAATTTCAATCGCGAGACGCAGCCTGCCCACGCCGAGCGTTATGCCCGCGCGCATGAACATGTCGAGACGGTCAAGGCGCTGTGGGACAGCTGGGAAGACGATGCCTTCATCCGCGACAAGAAGTCGGGGCGCTTCTACGACAAGGACAAGCTTCACGACATCGACCACAAGGGCCGGCATTTCAGCGTCAAAGGCCCGCTCAACGTGCCGCGACCGGTGCAGGGCCATCCGGTGGTGGTTCAGGCCGGGCAGTCGGAGGACGGACGCAAGCTCGCCGCCCAGTCGGCTGAGGTCATCTTCACCGCCCATCAGAACCTGGCCTCGGCGCAAGAATTCTACCGCGACATCAAGGCGCGCGTGGCGGCAGTCGGCCGCGATCCCGGGCAGGTGCTGATCATGCCGGGCGTAGCACCCTTCGTCGGCCGCACCGAAGAGGAAGCCCGCGCCAAGTACCAGCAGCTGAACGAGCTGATCCTGCCCGAGGATGGCGTGGCCCTGCTCAATGGGCTGGCCGGCCAGACGCTCGACATCCGGGGTTACCCGCTCGACGGACCGCTGCCGCCGAGCCGGGAAACCGAAGGCATGAAGAGCCGCCAGGCGCTGATCCGCCAGATTGCCGACGAGCACAACTTCACCATCCGCCAGCTCTACCAGTGGGTGGCGACGGCCCGCGGCCACTACACCGTGATCGGCAGCGCGGCGCAGGTTGCCGATCAGCTGGAGGAATGGTTCGGCAACGACGCCGCCGACGGCTTCAACATCCTGCCGCCGTGGCTGCCCGGCGGGCTCGACGATTTCGTCGACCTGGTGATCCCCGAGCTGCAGCGTCGCGGCCTGTTCCGCACCGCCTACGAGGGCAGGACGCTGCGCGAGAATCTCGGCCTCAGGCGGCCGGAAAACCCCTGGACCGCCGCCCGCTCCAAGGTGCTGGCCGCCGAATAGATTCTCTTGAAGCAAAGGGCAAGACGATGAGTTTGCAACACATCGAGCAGCGGGTGACGATCGATGCACATGACGGCAGAACCGGCCTTGGCGCCGATTTCCCGCGCCTGGCCAACCGCACTGTCATCCGCTTCCTGTCCCGCTACGGCATCCTGATCGGCTTCCTCGCGATCTGGCAGGTGTCGAGCAGCGCGGGATGGGTCAACGCCGCGGTGCTGCCGCCGGTCGACACGATCGTCTCCGCACTGTGGAATGGTCTGGCCGGCGGCACCTTGCTTGGCGATATCGCCATCAGCCTGCAGCGCGCCGGCCTCGCCTTCGCGGCGGCGGTGGCGGTTGCCATCCCGCTTGGTCTGTTCATGGGCCAGGTGCGCGCCGTCGAAACCGCGCTTGACCCGATCCTGCAGGTTTTCCGGCAGACCTCGGCGCTTGCGCTCTATCCGGTGTTCATCCTGCTGCTCGGGTTGGGGGAGGCATCAAAGGTCTTCGTCATCTTCTGGGCGACGCTGTTTCCGCTGCTGCTCAACACCATCAGCGGCGTCAAGCAAGTCGATCCGAAACTGCTCGAGATGGCCCGGGTCTACGGCGCTACGCGGGTCACCGCGTTTCGCCGGGTCGTGCTTCCGGGGGCCGTCCCTTCGATCTTCGTCGGCTTGAGGCTGAGTGCGACCACGGCGCTCTTGTTGCTGATCGCATCCGAAATGATCGGCGCCAACAAGGGCATCGGCTTCCAGGTGATGAACGCGCAGTACAACTTCCAGATCCCGCTGATGTTTGCAGCGATCGTCATCCTTGCCGGCCTCGGCCTGATCGCCAACCAGGCGCTGGTCGGCCTGCAGCGGCGGCTCTGCCGCTGGAGCAATCCCATCGACTGACCAGCTTTCAACCATCCTCTCCAACAGGCCCCATCCTCCAACACGAAAGTCCGGACCATGCCAATCACTCGCCGTTCCCTGCTTGCGGGCGCTCCCTTTGCCGCCGGCATCTTCGCCTCCGGCCTGCCTCGCTTTGCCGTTGCGCAAGCCGCGCCGGTCACGTTGCGCTACCTCGCCAGCCGTGGCAGCATCTCGCCGCATGAGCTGGCGGACGCGCTCGGCTATTTCAAGGACGTCGGCGTCAAGCTTGAGAATGTCGGCTACTCCAGCGGCGGCCCGGAATCGCTGTTCGCGCTCGCCTCCGGCAGCGTCGATCTCGGCTCGGCCGCAACCGCTGCGGTGATCAATTCGATCTCCGGCGGCAACGACTTCGTCGCTGCCTATCCAAGCAACGGCATCAACGGCCAAGTGCGCAGCATCTTCTACGTGCTGGAAGACAGCCCGATCAAATCGATTGCCGACATCGCCGGCAAGACCATTGCGGTCAACACGCTCGGCGCCCATCTCGACTATACCGTCCGCGAGGCGCTGCACGGCGTCGGCCTGCCGCCTGATGCCGCCAACCTCGTCGTCGTGCCCGGGCCGCAGCTTGAACAGACCTTGCGGTCACGCCAGGTCGATATCGCGGCACTGGGCTACTGGCAGGCGACGTTTGCCGGCGCGCTGGTCGACAAGGGCGGTGTGCGCGGCGTGTTCAACGACACCGACGTGCTGGGCGAACTGGCCGGCGGCTTCATTGTCCTGCGGCGCGACTTCATCGCGGCGCATCCGGATGGCGCCCGCAATTTCGTCGAACAGTCGGCCCGCGCCGCCGACTGGTCGCGCCAGAACCCGAACGAGGCGCGCAAGGTGCTTGCGGAGATCCTCGATAAACGCGGCGAAAATGGCGAGCTGGCGCGCTACTGGACCGGCTTCGGGCTGCGCGAAGGGGCGAAGGCCGACGACCGCGACATAGACTTCTGGGTCGGCGTGCTCGAGCGCGACGGCCGGCTGCCCAAGGGCAGGCTGAAAGCCGCGGATATTCTTTACGGGCGCGGCGAAACGAAAACCAATTGATCGGGAGACGGCCATGGCCAGCACAAGCGGCGGCGAGGTCACGATACGCGACCTCTCCAAATCCTTCACCCTCGGCGGGCGCCTGCTTGCCGTGTTGAGGGCGCTCAACCTCGACATCCGCTCCGGCGAATGTCTCGTCATCGTCGGCGTCAGCGGATCGGGCAAGACCACGCTGCTGCGCATCCTTGCCGGTCTTGAGGCCGCGGACAGCGGCGGTGTCGCGACCGACGGCAGGCCGGTCCATGGCGTCGGCGCCGAGCGCGCGGTCATCTTCCAGGAACCGCGCCTGCTGCCCTGGCTGACGGTGCTCGGCAACGTCGCCTTTGGCCTCGAAGTGCGGGGCGTGCCCAAGGCGGAGGCCGAGGACAAGGCCCGCTTCTATACCGCGCTCGTCGGCCTGGCCGAATTCAGCGATGCCTATCCCAGGCAGCTTTCGGGCGGCATGGCACAGCGCGTCGGCATTGCCCGGGCCTTGACCGTGCAACCTGAAATCCTGCTGCTCGACGAGCCGCTAGGCGCGCTCGACGCCATGACCAAGATCGGCATGCAGGAGGAACTGGCACGCATCTGGAGCGAGGAGAACGTCACCATGGTCATGGTCACCCATGATCTGGAAGAAGCGATCTATCTTGCCGACAGGGTGCTGATCCTGCCCAGGGAGAAGGGCGGCACAGCACGGCTGGTCGAGGTTGAACTGCCGCGCCCCCGCGATCGCAGCGAGAGCCGGTTCGTGCGCTACCGCGAAGAACTGCTGCGCGAGTTTGGCTTGCACTGAGACTGGGGGCACCGAGACGCTGGTGAAAGGCGCGTCTTGCGCGCCTTACTTCCCGGCCGCCCCGGTCGAGAACAGCGCGCGCTCGACCGTCGGCTCCAGTGTTTGCGCAAAGGGCGTCGCCATGTGGTGGCGGTCGCGATAGGCCAGCTTGCCATCGATGAAGACATGGCAGGTCTTGGCGTCGCAGAACCGGTCGGTCATGTCGATGTAGGTCGCGTTGGGGACGGCGCGCACGATGTCACGCTCCACCGCGGCCATGGCGTCGTTGGCGGCGTCGGTTCGCGGCGCGTCACATACCGATGGCGTCTGTCCACGCCACAGCGCGCGGGCCACGCAGGTGTCGACAAACAGGCTGTTGAACGGCACATCGCGGATGAAGGCGACTTTCAGCCCGGCCTGGCTGAACGCCTCCAGCGTTGCGCGCAGGCCGCCCTGCCAGTCCTGATCGAGGCTTTCGGATTGCCGGGCGTCGGGCGACAGTTTGCGCGAACTGGTCAGCGAGATCTCCGAGATCACCACCAGGCTCGGGCGCAGGGCGATGATCTCCTTGATCGATTGCTCGCGCCATTGATCGCACTCGGTGTAGTCACGCTTCAGCTTCGAGCTCCAGACCGTCAGCCGCGATGCCCGGCAGGCGGCTTTGAGCCAAGTGACGACCTTGTAGTCGTTCTTCTTCGCCGCCTCGATCAGCGGCGTCGACCAGTGATCGGCATGCGAATCGCCGAACAGCGCGATCGAGCGCTCGGCATTCTTGGCGCCGAACTCGCAGGCCCTCGGCGTCACTGTCTCGTAGTCGACAACGCAGCCTACCTTGGCGCGCGCGGTAGAGGGCTGCGCGGCAGTTTCGGCAATGATGCGTTGCGAGGGGTCGAGGCCGTCCACGGCAAGGCGCGCATTGGCGTAAGTCGCCACGACGCCGGCGCCGGTCAGCATTGCGGCGGGGATTAGCGCGCGCGCCGCGTTCGCCATCAGCCAGCCATTGCGACGGATCGGGTTTTCGATGAAATTATAGGTGAAGAGCGACAGCGCCAGCGTCAATGCGGCGCAGGCAAGCCGCCCCGGCCAGGCCAGGTCGGGCACCATCATCGTCGCATAGACGATGACCGGCCAGTGCCAGAGGTAGAGTGAGTAGGAAAGTTTCCCCACCCATTGCAGGGGCGGCAGCGCCAGCATGGCGCTCGGCCCTCTTTGGACATTGCCGGAGCCGCTGAGCAGCAGGAGCACGGTGCCGGCCACCGGCACCACCGCCGCAAAGCCGGGGAAGGGGGTGTCCTGCTCGCTGAAGGTCAGATAGGCACCGGCGATCAGCGCCAGGCCAAGCCATGCCAGTGCTGCGCCCAGTTGCGGGCGCTCTCGCCAGAATTTTACCGGCGCCATCGTCGCCAGGCCGCCGGCGGCGAATTCCCAGGCCCTGAGCGGCGAGAAATAGAAGGCCCAGGGCTGCGCCACGGTGGTGAGCCAGGCGCAGACGGCGAACGACACCGCGCCGGTGAGGCCGATCACCAGGATCGCCGTGCGCTTGCCCGGGCGCAGCCATGCCGCCAGCAGAAGCAGCCCCGGCCATACGAAATAGAACTGCTCCTCGACCGAGAGCGACCAGAAGTGGATGAAGGGGTTGTTCGCCGCGTCGGGGGCGAAATAGTCGAACGACCAGCGTATCAGCCAGAAATTGATCGCATAGGCCGAGGCGAACATGGCGCCTTTCGAATAGAGCGACTGTTCGTCCGGCGACAGGATGAAGTAGCCGGCGACCAGCGTGGCGAAGATGACGAACAGCGAGGCCGGCAGCAGGCGCCGGGCGCGCCTTGCATAGAACCGCCACAGGTCCAGCCTGCCGTCCTCGGCGATTTCCCGCAGCAGCTGGCCGGTGATCAGGTAGCCGGAGATGACGAAGAAGATGTCGACGCCGGTGAAGCCGCCAGGCAGGTCCGACAGACCAAAATGGAACGCGACGACGCCGGACACCGCCAACGCACGCAGCCCTTCGATATCAGGCCGAAACGATGCTGACACGGCAAAACCTCGCGAAGTCGTTGAAAAGCCACCCGTGCGAAGACTCGACGCAATGCATTGATATTGCAATGCAACAAATCTAACGCAGTGCAACATAAGTGGAAGTTTGCCGGGTGCAGTGCGGAATGCTCGTCGGCGCGTCCTCAGCGAACGCCGCGCCAGCGCTGCCATCCGCATCCGCGGCGGCGGACTTTGGGCGGCGGGATTTTGGAGCACAAAAAGACAATTTGGCCGGGATACGGCGGGCGGGAGGCGTGCGAATTTGACTGGCGTCCGCTCTATGTGTTCGTTTTAGCCGCATTTCTGCAACGCCAGATTCCTCCTGGCTGCAAAAACACTCTAGCGGGCCCGATCTCAGGCTTTAGAAGGAGCCCGCCGCTCGCGCGCCGCGCTCCTCCCTTAAAGCGCCTCGCGTTCGAAAGGAAATCGACGCGCTTTAAGTCTTTGTTTCTGTGCCTGTCGTTACCCCCCAAAACCGCTGCGCACCCTCGGGTCAGGCCCGAGGGCATGCTTTTGGGCGACAAGCATCAGTCGTCACCGATCACGCATGCGCTGGCGGATGATGACGGGAGTCCCAGACTGCCCAGGCCGATGCCGCAACCACCAGCACGCCGAGGACAACGTGGGTCGCCATTGCGTTGGCGTTTGCCACGAAGCCGAGCAGCCAGGGCGACGCGATCAGCCAGAGCCCGACGACAAGGTTCACCCACTCTTCCCATTCGGCGAATACTGAAAGCGCCGCGAGAGCCAGGGCGCCGAGCAAGATCGCGGCAATCCAAGCGTTCCAGGCAGCAGTGGTTTCAGCAGCGAAGCCGACAACCCAGGGTGAGATGAACAGGCATGCCGCTAGGATCAGGTTGATCCAATCCTGAGGCTTCTTTCCTTCCATCAGATCGTTTGCCATGACAACCTCCACAGATGAAGCTTGACCAAAGCACTACGTCGCGTGCAACGCACGCTTAGTCATTGATATATCGCACTTTCGGCGGCTTTCAAGGAGTGGCTCCGGGGCGGCCGGTTACGCACTGAGTGCCGGGCGCGATCACGCCTTTTTCAGGAACTCGGTCTTCAGCACCAGGCCCTTTACCTGCTTGGTGCTGCACTCGATCTCGCCGGGATTGCCGGTGAGGCGGATGTTCTTCACCAGCGTGCCTCGCTTGATCGTCTCCGACGTGCCCTTGACCTTCAAATCCTTGATCAGGGTGACGGAATCGCCCTCGTTCAACTGGGCGCCGTTGCTGTCTCTTACGATCGCGTCTGCCATTTCAGGGTCTTTCATCGAAGGGGATAGCGGACTATCCGGCGGATGGCGGCAAGGTCAAGCGTGGTGGCAACTGTGCCATCGCTGGCGCGTGAAGCGGGCAGGGCACCCTTGTTGCTCATGTCAGGAGGCCGTATCGCCCGTCGAAGTCGGCGATGCCTCGTGGTTGAAGCCGATTTCA
Organism: Mesorhizobium sp. WSM4817; assembly: GCF_055811135.1. Classification (NCBI taxonomy): domain Bacteria; kingdom Pseudomonadati; phylum Pseudomonadota; class Alphaproteobacteria; order Hyphomicrobiales; family Phyllobacteriaceae; genus Mesorhizobium; species Mesorhizobium sp. WSM4817. The sequence continues at coordinate 140,634 of NZ_JBVVQQ010000011.1, forward strand.
CCGGAAGGTGGAGGATCACAGCCTGGCGCGCCGCCGGCTAAGCCTGTCGATCAAGTGGCCTGTCGAACAAATGACTTGTCGAACAGGTGACCTGTCGAAATGCGGACCCGTCGATCGCGGACACCGCAAGCGGCGTACGGCCGGTTAAAGATTGAGCCCCACAACGGATGGAGAGACTCTAGAAATTGAAATAGATCGCCGGCGGATACAGACTGGATCCATTGTTGTCGGCTGGCGCCGCCGTCGCATCAGACGACGTGATCCCGCTGGTGGACTTGTTGTCGAGCGGCGGCCGGTTTTTCTCGGCTGAGGACGCTTTGGCATCGGTGGCAACGGCTTTCGTCTTGGCCTCCACGGCTTGCGAAAGTGCGAGCACGGTGAGAAGTGCAGACAGGGCAAGTTTCATGACGAGGTCCCTCCATGGTTAACGTAAGGTTAACCGCGGCCGCCGGCCCGAAACGGCCGCTGTGTGGAAGGACGTGGAATTCTCCGGAATTTCTGGAATATTAGCTTGTGGAAAAGTACAATGTGAGCAGTTGCCGGCACGTGTAGGCTTGCAGCCGCATCAGGCCGAAGCTTGGAGCGGCCGCGACAGAACCCAGACATCCAGTTGCGCTTGGCCGCTCAATGTCGCGGCCAACGCTGGTGTTAAGCTCAATCCCTGAAGCCGTTCGAGTCGAGCAGGGCGACCTGCTTGCCGTCGATGAAAAAGCGTATCACGTGCGCGCCGCCGTCGACTTCGATGCGCGTCGGATCGATGACCGGCGCCGCAGGAGCCGCCTTGCCATATGTCGCTGCCGCGCGCGAGCCGGCAGCGGCACGCGACGGTCCATCCGGCCCGAAGGTCAGCAGCAGCAGTGCAGCGGATCCAGCCGCAACCGCGGTGAAAGGGATTTTGGGGGAGGCAATCCAGGACATCGAATTATTCCTTCCTTGTTGAGGCGGCATCTACGCTGGTTTGTGCCGGTGCCGAGAGCTCGGCTTCGCCGTCGTTCAAATGACTGAGGAAGGGTGTTGGTATTCAGGCCTAAATAGCGTGAGTTTCATAACTTGCCCCTGCCCTGCGCGACCTTAGCGCCGCCCGGCGGGGCGAAAAGCGCAGGCGCGTGGAGGGGCGTGGAATTCTCCGGAATTTCTGGAATATTAGCTTGTGGAAAAGTATAGCCGGCGCGTGCTATCCTCGCGGCGGCATAAAGGGGCGGGTAGGATGGCACAGCATATCGCGCAGAAATTGCGGCTGACCGCGGCCGTGCTGGGGACCGTCACCCGCAAGGACCTTGCGGCGGCGTTCCGGGGCGTCAACCCGAAGACGGCGTTCGACCTCGGCCGCGCCGATAAATGGCTGCAGGGGCGCTCCCAGCCACGCGAGCTCAGCGTCTACGACGACTGGACGAAGCTGCTCAAGCTGGAGCAGCCCGGCGCCTGGATCGCCGAGAGCGACCTGCCAGGTTTTACCGCGGCGATCTGTGCCCGCCACGGCATCGACAGGGCCGAACTGGAGCGCCGCGCCAATGCGCATTTCGAAACCGCTGCCGGGCATGAGGAGCGGAGCCCTGGATTGGCCCTTGCCGGAACCTACGCCTGTTATTCGAGCGCCTTGTCGCCCTACTATCGCGGCCAGTTGATCAGGGGCAGCCTGTCGATTGATGTCGGGCCGGGGGCGAACGGCCTGACCGCCGCCTATCGCGAGGCCTTGCCGACCGGGCAGCTGCTGCTCGGTGGGCAGATGACGTCGGCAAAACGCGGGCTTTATGCGCATCTGAAGGAAGCCAGCGGCGAAGCGCAATTCTTCTTGTGCCTGTTTCCGCACTCGCGGCCGGGAAGCGTGCTTGGCGGCTATTTGTGCGGCACCACCATCATCGGCCCGGAGCCGCAGCCCTCGCTGACCCGGATCCTGATGGTCCGCTTGCGCAATCCGGCGCCCCAGGCATGGGGCGGATATCTGCCGTCCGACGGATCGATCGCCGCCGATCTGGCATCGCTTGGCCTGTCCGTCGAGCAGACGGAAGCGGTTGACCGGCAGCTGGCGCAATTCCTCGTCGGAGACAGCGACGGCGGCGCCAGCCAGATCCCGCCGGCCGAGTTCCGCGCCATCGTCGACGTGTTCGACCGTCATTGGCTGAGCCATTCCGCCTGACACCGGGCCGTCTGACCCCGGGCTGAGCGAGAGACGAAGACCGCTTGTCGCTCGCGCGGGGCTCGCTGGCACGAAGGTGGGGACGTTGCATGCCGGCTCAATATGCCCGATCATGGTCATGGCAGGGTGGAGGCATCAAGTGGCGGCCAATCGGCGAAACGGCATGCATCCGTCGGAGCCCGGGCTGGTGGGCGTTGTTTCGGCTGCCATGGCCCTGCCGCGCATGTCGCTGCCCACCGTCGCGACCGTCGTGGCGGCGGTTGCGGCCCTGTATTTCGGGCGCGAGGTTTTCCTGCCGATCGCAATCGCGCTGCTGCTGACCTTTGCGCTTGCACCCTTGGTTTCGGCACTCAAACGGGTCGGCATTCCCCGTCTTCCTGCGGTCATCGCCAGTGTGCTGGGCGCATTCACGGTGCTTGCGCTGTTCTCCTTCATTGTCGCCACGCAGGTCAGCGAACTGGCGCAGAACATCCCGCTTTACCAGTCAAATATCCTGACCAAAGTCCGATCCCTGAAGGAGACCGGCGTCGGCGGCGGCGTCATCGCCAGGCTGAGCGAGGCGATCGAACGTGTTGGCCAGGAACTCGACAGGCAGGAAACCTCGCCGCCCGCCGCGGATCAGCCACGGCGCGAGCCGGTGCCCGTCGAGATCATCGCACGCGAAAGGCCGCTCCAGGTTCTGCAGAACCTGATCGGCCCGCTGATCAGCCCGCTGGCATCGGCCGGCCTGATCGTCGTCGTCGTCATATTCATGCTGCTCGAGCGCGAGGACCTGCGCGATCGTTTCATACGCCTCGTCGGCTACGGCGACCTTCATCGGACCACCGAGGCGCTCCAAGAAGCGGGCAAGCGGGTCGGCCGATATCTGCTCATGCAATTGGTCGTGAATATCGTCTATGCCATACCGGTTACAGCAGGGCTTTGGGTTCTCGGCATACCCAATGCGCTGCTGTGGGGGTTGCTGGCGCTGGCGTTGCGCTTTGTTCCCTATATCGGCCCGATCATTGGTGCGCTGCTGCCGCTGTTCCTGGCGCTTGCTGTGGCGCCCGGCTGGTCGCTCGTGCTGTGGACCGCCGGACTGTTCGTGGCCATGGAAATGATCACCGGCAACATCGTCGAACCGTGGCTCTACGGTTCACGAACGGGGCTTTCGCCATTGGCCATCATCGTTGCGGCTATCTTCTGGACCTGGCTCTGGGGGCCGCTGGGCCTGGTCCTGTCGACGCCGCTCACAGTCTGCCTCGTCGTGCTCGGCAGGCACGTGCCGCAGTTCGAATTCCTCGACGTTCTGTTCGGCAACGAACCGGTGCTCGAACCCCACGCCCGGCTCTACCAACGGCTGCTGGCCGGCGATCCAGAGGAAGCCACGGATCACGCCGAGGAGATGCTGGAGGAAAAATATCTGTTCGAATTCTATGACAAGGTCGCCATTGCCGCACTGCTGCTCGGCGAGCAGGATCGGGTGCGCGGCGTCATGGGCGATGAGCAAAGACGGCGGGTGGCGGCCAGCGCGCAGATGCTGGTGGCGAACCTCGACGACAGCGCACGGGAGGAAGCGGAGGAGGACGATGATCCGGCCACAGCCGAACCTGCGCCGGCGGACAAGGACAAGCAGGCTCAAGCGGAGGGCGAGGACGACACTGAGCTGCCGGATGGCACGGAGATGTCGGTGCTGTGTGCCGGCGGCCGCGGCGAACTCGACGATGCCGCCGCCGCCATGCTGGCGCAGGTGCTCGAAGTCCAGGGGGCGACGGTCTCGAAGGCGAGCTTTGCCGATATGGATCCGACTGGCATTCGCCGGCTCGAGCTCGACGCGGTCGACACCGTTGTGGTCGGATTCCTGAACCGCGACTCGGTCAAGCACGCCCGTTTTCTTGTTCGTCGGCTGAAACGTGCCAGGTCGGCGCTGCGGGTAGGTATCGTGTTCTGGTCGAAGGACGGCGAGGACAAAAAGACAGAAGTCGAATGGACCAATGACATCAACGCCGATTTTGTGGCGTTTGGCATGGTCGAAGCCGTTCTGGGCGCATTGTCGAGCGATCCGCCGGTTGCGCTGAAGGTCGCTGCCAAGCGCCGCATGCGCCGCCGGCCGCGCCCGGCCAGGAAGGCGCCGCTTGCCGCTGCAAAGTGAGAGACTGAGACCGCAGCTCGCCCTCACGTCCAGAAATAGCGCACCGTGTGAAAGAAAACCGGGGCGGCGAAGACCAGGCTGTCGGCGCGGTCCATCATGCCGCCATGGCCCTCGATCAGATGGCCCCAGTCCTTCACCCCCTGGTCGCGCTTGATGGCGGAGGCGACCAGCCCGCCGAGGAAGCCCATCAGGCAGGCGATGAAGGCGACGCCCGCCGCCTGCAGCGGCGAAAACGGCGTCAGGAACGACAGCAGCGCGCCAAGCAGGCTCGACGTCGCCAGCCCGCCGACCAGCCCTTCCCAGGTCTTCGACGGCGAAACCTTCGGCGACATCAGATGCCTGCCGAACAGCTTGCCGAAGATGTATTGCAGCACGTCGCTGCCTTGCACGGTGATGATCAGGAAAGCGACCAGCAACAAGTTGCGGCCTTCGAAGCCCGGCACATCGAGCGTCAGCAGCGCCGGCACGTGGCTGACACAATAGACCGAGATCATGACCGCCCATTGCTGCGCCGAGACGCGCTCGAGAAAGCGCTCGGTGTCGCCGTGCAGCGCGGTGATCGCCGGCATCAGCAGGAAGCAGTAGACCGGGATAAAGATGGTGAAGAGGCCGTACCAGGCGGTCCACACCAGCCAGTACTGGAACGGGATGATGATGCCGAACATGCCGAGCAGCACCCAATGGTCGCTGCGGCGGCTGTGCGTCAGCGTCACGAATTCGCGCAAGGCGGCAAACGAGATCAGCGCGAACAGGATGGTCATGCCGGCGCGGCCGAAGAAGAAGGCGACGGTGATCGCCACCACCATCACCCACCAGGCGTTGATGCGCTGGTTGAGATTGACCAGCGTCGAGGACAGCGGCTTCGGCGCGCGCCACGACAGGATGCCGGCGACCAGGCTTGCCGTGGTCAGCACCGCAGTGAGGCCGACAACCATGATAAGCGTCTCGTGCATTGGCATGTTGTTCTAGTCGTCTCTTGGAACATCGTGTCTGGGAGCATCGTGTATTGGAGGATCGTGTCCGGGAGCATCGTGCCGGATACCGGATCCGGCACGATCTCCAGCTCTTTGGGCTCTACGCTCTTTGGGCTCGACGCTGTTTTGGTCGCATGATGTTTTTCGGTAAACCGGATTCCACTTTTCCGCATCATGCGTTGGCGGGCGGGGGTTCAGCGCCAGCAGTGCTTGGCGGGCGCGCTCGAGAAAGGTTCGGCGTTCCTCGCCGGGCGCAATGGCGATCGGCGCGCCGAAGACCACCCGGCAGAGCAGCGGCACCGGCACGAACTGGCCCTTGGGCAGCACCCGCGACATGTTCTCAATCCAGCACGGGATGAGTTCGACGTCGGGCCGCGCCATCGACAGATTGTAAAGGCCGGAGCGGAACGGCAGCAGCGGCTGGTCGGTCATGTTGCGCGTGCCCTCGGGGAAGATGATCAGCGAATGGCCCTCATCGAGCACCGACAGCATGACCGAGATCGGGTTCTGCGCCTCATCGGTCCACTGCCGGTGGATCAGCACGGAGGACAGCATGTCCTGCGCGATGAACCGGCGCAGCCGCGATTTTCCCCAATAGTCGGCGGCAGCGACCGCATGGGTGCGGGCGCGCTGCTTCTCGCTGAGGCAGGCCGACAGCAGGATGAAATCGCCGTGGCTGGCATGATTGGCGAAGTAGATGCGCTGCCGGTCCGACGGCTGGCTGCCGTTCCAGATCGGCCGGACGCCGGTCACCGCCCAGGCCAGCGCCGACAGGCCGACCGAGGTCACGGTCTGCAGCAGGGTGAAGGTCCTTGTGCCGAGCTTGCTCATCGTCGGGCTCAGAACGACAAGGCGACGAGGGACGCCGCCACGAACAGGCCGAGTGCGATGCGCTGCTTCATCAGCAGGCGTTGCGTGCCCGCGATGCGCCGGTCGAGCGAGCGGATGCCGGCAGCGGCCGGTTTGACGCGCATGCGCGCCAGCACGTCGTCGACCGAGGCACCACCGGCGGCCTCGCTGATGTGGCTGGCCATCAGCCAGAACAGCAACGCGTCGAAGGCAAGCAGGGCCGAGACGGCGAGAGTGACCACGCCGCTCGCTGCCGCGACCAGCCACGCCGCTGCCGCCAGCGTGGTCGCCTGCGGCTGCGCTGCCACGGCAATGACCGGCGCGGCCGCCAACGCGGCCAGCACAAAAAACAGCGGCCACACCGCCTGCGTCATCAGCCCGGCGGCGAACGCTTCGGCCTTGTCTCGATGGGCACTCATGCCGGCTGGTCCACGTGAAGATGCACCGGCCGGCCCGCGGTGGCGAGCTTGGTTCGCGCTTGCGCCAGCGTGTCGGCGCGGCCGGTGGCAACCAGCCAGGCGGCGACGGCGCCGGCGCTGCGCTGGAAGCCGAGCGCGCAGCAGACAAGCACCGTGCCGTAGCTGCGCGCGTCCTCGATCGCCGCCACCGCTTGCGCCTGCGCCTCGGGCGAGGGCGGCAAAAGATCGACCATGGCGACAGCCGTCCAGCGGCAGGCGACGCCGCGCGGCCGCTCCAACTCGCCGGCAAGGTCGATCACCGTGCCGAATGCGCCAGCCTCGGCGACGGTGGGAAAGCGGCCGAGGAAGACACCGTCGGCAATGGCGACATGCGGCGGCAGCTTGCGCGTCCATATCCATGCATTGATCCTGGCGCCAAGCCGGTGGGGCAGCAGCAAGACACGGCTGGCCAGCGAGACGCTGCCGTCGGCCGTTTTCTGGAACACTTTGGCGCCGGCTCCGGCATAGGCGAAGGCAACGATGGCCAGCGCCAGCGCCGGCCACAGCAGGATGAGCCACAGCGCCAAAACGAAGGCGCCGGCAGCGGCGCCGGCCAGCGCCAGCGCTGCAACCAGCGCGTAGAACAGCGCCAGCCGCCGCGCGCCGGCATCAGCGGTCGGCCGGAAGCCGGCGAACGGCAATTCGCCGTGGCGCGGAAACAGCCACAGGGCGAAGAAGCCGAGCAAAGCGCCGGTCGGGATATCGATGACATGGTGCTGCCACGTCGTCAGCACCGAGGCGCCGATCAGCAAACACCAGGCATGCCAGACGACGCCGGCCATGCTTTTCAGCCGATATCGCCAATGATCCCAGATGATGACCAGCAGCGCGATGTGCAGCGACGGCGCCTGGTTGAACGGCTTGTCGAAGCCGCCGAGGACCGCGAACATGAAGCCTGGCAGGCCCGATGTCTGCGGCCGCACGAAGGTCGCCGTCAGCGGGAACAGGATGAAACAGGCGACGGCGACGATCTGCGCAGTCAGATAGCGGCCGGCAAGCCGATCGACGCCGCGCTTGGTATCGTTGAGCAGCAGCGACAGGCCGTAGAACAGATTGATCGACCAGTAGGGCACGATCGTCCAGGCGATGAACGGGATGTTGTGCTCCCAGGCGAAGACGATGCTGCCGACATCGTCGCGCTGCGACGCCAGCCAGTTGGCGAAGCCGTAGCTCGCGTAGAAGAACGGCGCCAGAAAGGCCAGCCACAGCGCCGCCCGCAGCGCGATTCCAGCGTACGGCTCGCGCGCAGGGGCAGAAAGGGCGGCAGGGCCAAGGACAGGCAAGACCATGCTCAGACGCGCCGCGCGACCGATACGGTGAAGATGCCCCACTGGTCGATGCGCTGGTCGAGCTTCTCGAAGCCGGTCGCCGCCACCAGCTGGTCCATCTCGCCTTGCGTGCGCCGGCGCATCACCCAGGCCTGGCCGCCGCGATGCGAGGTCAGGCTGCGCGCGATCATTTCGAGCTGCGGATGCCAGGGCTGGTTGGTGTAGACAAGCAGGCTGCCGGGCTGCATCGCCCTGGCCAGCCCGCCGAGCGAGCGGATGATCATGGCGTTGTCGGAAAACAATTCGTAAAGCCCGGAGACGATGGCCAGGTCCGGCGCCGGCTCGAGCCCGGCAAGCATCTCGGCGTCGAAGGCGTCGGCCTGGTGGAACGAGACATTGGTCGGCAGGTGCCGCTCGGCGATCAGCTTGCAGCCGAGCGAAACGTTGAGCTCGGAAAAATCCTGCAACCGCACGCTGGCCGGCGGCTCGGTGCATTTGGCGACGGCATCGAGCACGTAGCGGCCGTGGCCGGCAGCGATATCGACGATATGGACCGTGCGGCCGGCGGCCTTCAGCGTCCCGGTGGCGCTGCCGATCAGCTCTTCGAGATGCAGCTTGCGCTGGCGGATGCCGCGCCAGCCGATGGCGTCGAGAAAGGTGCGATCGATCATGCGGCCGAGCGGACCGGCGCCCCGCGCCTGGTTCTCGTAGACATAGTCGAGGGTCGAGCCGGAATCGAAGCCGGTGGCGATCCCGGTCTTCATGCCTGACGAAAGCCAGGCGCCCCCGCGGATCGAGGCGCGGCTCATTGCCCAGTAGAGGCCTTTCGGTGACAGCAAAGCGAGCGGCGAGGCCAGCCGGTCGGCCTCGTCGCGTGTGTAGCCGGCGCGGTCGGCCGCGGTCAGGTCGACCGGCTTCTGTGGCGTCGAGAACTGTCTTTCGAGGAACGGCTTGATCAGGTCGAGTGCCTTGCGGCGGTCGCGTTCGCCCAGCGTGTCGTGGAAGAAGCCCGGCAGCACATGCCGCTGCTTGGCCGGGCTGGCGAGATTGACGAAGAATTCGTGCTGCGGTCCATGCCGCACAACCCAGTCGCTGCCGGAGATCAGCAATTGCGTCGGCACGGTGATGGCGCGGGCATCCGAGACGATGCGGGCGGCGTGGTCGTAGAGCTCGACCAGGATGTTGGAAGCGATCGGCCGCGTGATCAGCGGGTCGGCCTCGAAGGAGGCGATGCGCTCGGGATCCTGCGTCAGGAACTTGGCCTTGACGTAGGAATTGACGAAGAAGCGGCCCTTGATCTTCTGCCACAGCGCAATGCCTTGCCTGGCGAAAGGCACGTAGAGCTTGACCGAGAAGGCCGGCGAGGCCAGTACCAAGGCGCGAATCTGCGGTGCATAATCATGCACCCAGGCGGCCGCGAGCACCGCGCCGAAAGATTGCGCGATCAGCGCGATGTCGCGCTGGGAAAAACCGTCTCTGCCGATCTCGCGCACCAAACAATCGATGTCGCGCACAAGTGCGGCAAAAGACGGCGCATAGCCGCGCTCGCCGGCCGAGCGGCCATTGCCGCGCGCGTCCCAGGCGTAGAAGGCATGGCCGGGCATATCGAGTTCGTCGACCAGATGCGCCATGCGGCCGCCATGCTCGTGGCCGCGGTGGAACAGCACAACCGCGCCCCTGGCGGGTTGCCCGACCGCCGGCCAGTAGCGGTAGAAGATCTCGGTGCCGTCATGGCTGCGGAAGGTGCGCTCCTGCGCCACCCGCTGCTCAACTGCGGAAGCAGCAATCGTCGGTTCATGAAGCATGTTTTTCCCCAGGCGGATGCGTCCGGAATTTCAGTCGCCGCTCCCGTTAAGGCCGCTGCGTATCCGGTTGATGGCGGTCACCAGCGAGAGTGTAGCCATTGCCGGAAACACGAACGGCGTGATCGCGTCCACCCACAGGCCGCAGGCGATGAGAAAGGCGACGATGCCGAGCGCCAGCGCCCGATCGCTCTTGCCGAACGGCCCGGCATAATTGCGCCCGGTGCCTGCCGCGATGCCGAGCACGCCGGCGAACTCCACAAGCACTGCTGTGACGGCAAAGGCGACGACGCCCCAGACAGGGAAGAGAGCGGCAAAGGCCAGGATCAGCGCCAGGTCGGAGACGGCGTCGCAGAGCTCGTTGAGATACATGCCGAGTTTTGAGGCCTGGCCATGCTCGCGCGCAAGCATGCCGTCGATGGCGTTGAGCGCCATGCGCGCAAACAGCACCACCGGCATCAGCAAGAAGACCGCGCGATGGCCGGCAAGGGCCGCGACCACAACGCCGGTGGCAACCGACAGGGCGGCAGCCAGCAGCGTGATCTGGTTGGCGGTGACGCAGGCCCCGGCCAGCCGGTCGGCGAGCGGCCGCAGTCTGGCCTGGAAGGCCGGTTTCAGCGCATAAAGCGTCGGCATGTGCGAACCCCCCGGCCGCGGTGCAACTGCGGCGAGGATGATCAATTGGCGCGCAAGACGCAAGGGCGACGAGCGGTTGTACAGGGTTACGATCAGCAGCGCCCGCCCGGAACCTTACCATGCGCAGGCCTTACGGTTTGGCGGCGCCGCCTCAAAGGTCGAATTCCCTAGAGCTCTCAAATGAGAACTTTACAAATACTCAAAAATATGTGAAGTTATGTCCACCAAAAGGGCCATCCATGACAGCCAGTCGTTTCGCCACACGCCTGAATTCCTTTGCCTCGCGGCCACAGCCCGAATGGCCGGATCTTGTCGGCAAGCCGTCCATGCTGCAGATGGCGGCGCGTGCGGCGAAGGTTGCGGGGCTGACCGACCTCGACCTCAACTTTCCCGATCATGTCGATGAAAAACCTGCGGAAATGGCACAAAAACTCGGCGATCTCGGGCTTTCCATCAATGGTTTTGCCATGCGCTACTACTCCAATCCCGCCTTCAAGCTCGGCGCCTTCACCAATCCGGATCCGGCAGTTCGCCGCGAAGCCATCGACCTGACCAAGGCCGGCATCGACGCCGTGCGTGAGGCGGGCGCCAATCTGATGACGCTGTGGCTCGGCCAGGATGGCTTCGACTATGCCTTCCAGGCCGATTACGCGACGCTATGGCAACACGAAATTGATGGTATTCGTGAAGTGGCAGCGCATGATCCCGACTGCCTGATCAGCCTGGAGTACAAGCCCAACGAGCCGCGTTCCTACAGCCTGATGCCCGACGCGGCGACGACATTGCTGGCGATCCGCGAGATCGGCCTGCCCAATCTCGGCGTGACGCTCGATTTCGCCCATGTGCTCTATGCCGACGAGCAGCCGGCCTTTGCCGCAGCACTTGTGGCGCGCCACAGCAAACTCTTGGGCGTGCATCTCAATGACGGCTATGCCAAGCGCGACGACGGCCTGATGGTCGGCGCAGTGCACACGCTGCAGACGATCGAGCTGCTCCGCCAGATCCGCCGCGACGGCTACGCCGGCGCCATCTACTTCGACACCTTCCCCGACATGACCGGCCTCGATCCGGTCCACGAATGCGAAGTCAACATCGCCACCGTCAAGCGGATGCTGCGTGTCGTCGAGCGGCTGGAGAAGGACAATCGCCTGTCCACTGCCATCGACCACCAGGACGCGGTCGCGTCGCAAGCCATCATCCAGGAAGCCATGCTCGGGCCGGAGAACTGAGGCTCGGCCCCAAAATCGATCAACAAGGGAGGAAAGACCATGAAATTTCTGCTTGCCACCGCCACCGCTGCGCTGATGGCGCTGTCCATCGGCTCGGCCTTTTCCGCGGACCTCGCGCCGCTCAATTCCGATACCGAGAAGGACCGCATCGACTGGTCGCAGCTCGAGGCCAAGTTCGGCGCGTTGCCCAAGCTGCCCGACGGCACCAGGGCGGGCGCCGTCTCCAAGACGCTGACCAACGAATACTGGCGCTCGCTGGGTGAGGGCTACAAGTCGTTCGGCGATCGCGTCGGCGTGCCGGTCGTCTACCAGGCGGCGCAGAGCGAGGGCGACCAGCTCGGCCAGCTGACAATCGCCGAAGGCCTGGTCACGCAGGGCTACAACGTGCTGCTCGTCTCGCCGCAGACCGACTCCAACCTGCAGCCGATCATGGAACAGGCCAGGGCCGCCAACGTGCCGGTGGTCAACGTCAACGACGCGGTCATCCCGCAGGCCGAGCACTATGTCGGCAATGTCCAGCGCGACAATGGCGTGCGCGTCGCCGAATGGTTCATCAAGAACCGGCCGGATGGCGGCAAGGTCGCCATCGTCGAAGGCCAGGCCGGCGTCTATGCCGCCGTCCAGCGCACCGATGGCTTCAAGACCACGATCACCGAAGCCGGCAAGTTCGAGGTCGTCGCCAGCGTGCCCGGCAACTGGGATCGCCAGACCTCCTACGACGCGGCCAGCAACATCCTGCAGCAGCACCCCGACCTGATCGGCTTCTATGCCAACAATGACGGCATGGCGCTGGGCATCGTCGAGGCGGTCAAGGCCGCCGGCCTGCAGGACAAGGTCGCCGTCTTCGGCACCGACGGCATCTCCGACGCCTATGCCTCGATCCGCGCCGGCGAACTGACCGGCACCGTCGACAGCTTCCCGGTGCTGACCGGCGAGGTGGCGCTGGAATCGGCGCTGCGGCTGGTGGCCGGGCAGAAGCTGCCGCGCGTCGTCGCCACGCCGCAGGCGCTTATCACCAAGGACAATGCCGACCGCTATTCCGGCGCCGGCGACGCCGTGCGCAAGGCGCTGCTCGAGGACGCGGCAGCGGGCAATTAAGGGCAGGACTGCGGGTGCCGGCCGGGCTGGCGCCCTTTGCCTGGAGAATAGAACCAATGTCTGTCCCGCGGCTGCAATTCGAGGGCATTTCCAAGGTGTTTCCGGCGGTGCGAGCGCTGAGCGATGTGTCCTTTTCCGTCGGCGCCGGCGAAATCCATGGCCTGCTCGGTGAGAACGGCGCCGGCAAGTCGACGCTGCTGCGCATCCTGTCGGGGGTCTACAGGCCGACCGCCGGAAGCGTGCTGATCGACGGCAGACCGGTGGCGCTGAACAATCCGGTCGCGGCGCGCGCCGCGGGCGTCGCCATGATCCATCAGGAATTGCAGCAGGTGCCGCATCTCAGCGTCGCCCAGAACGTGTTCCTCGGCCATCCGCTGACGCGCGGCGGCATCTTCGTCGCCCGCCGCGAGCAGGAACGCCGCGCCGCGGAAGCCCTTGCCGCCCTCGATCCGACCATCGATCCGGCAGTCCCGCTCGGCAGCCTGAAGGTTGCGCAGCGGCAGATCGTCGAGATCGCCCGGGCGCTGCTCGATCGGGCGCGCGTCGTGGCGATGGACGAGCCGACATCGAGCCTGACGCCGAGCGAGTTCGAGCGGCTGGCCGAAGTCATTGCCGGGCTGGCGCGCGACGGTGTCGCGGTCGTCTATGTCTCGCACAAGCTGGACGAGGTGTTCGGCATCTGCCAGCGCGCCACAATCATGCGCGACGGCGTCGTGGTCGGATCCGTCGATCTGGCGCAAATGTCGGAAAAAGCCGTCGTTTCGATGATGGTCGGCCGCGAGCTCGCCCAGGAACAGCACCGTTCGCACACCTCGAGCGAGGTCAGGCTGAGCGTGCGTGGCCTCGCCTCGGCGACAAAAGTCCGTAACGTCTCGTTCGACCTGCACCGCGGCGAGGTGCTGGGCATTGCCGGCCTGGTCGGCTCGGGCCGTACCGAACTGCTGCGGCTGCTGGCCGGCGCCGACCGCGCCTCGTCGGGCAGGGTCGAGATCGACGGCAAGGCGATAAAACTTTCCAGTCCGCGCGAAGCCATCGCCGCCGGCATCGGCCTGGTGCCGGAGGAGCGCAAGCGCGAAGGCATCGTGCCGCTGCGGTCGATCTCCAGCAATATGGCGTTGGCCTCGATGGGCGTGTTCGCACCGTGCGGCGTCATCGATCACGCCAGGCTGAAACGGGTCGCGGCCGAGAAGATGAAGCGGGTCAATTTGCGCCCGTTCCTGCTCGACCGGCCGATCCGGCTGTTCAGCGGCGGCAACCAGCAGAAGGCGATCATCGGCCGCTGGCTTGCGGCGGGAACGCGCATCCTTTTGTTCGATGAGCCGACGCGCGGCATCGACGTCGGCGCCAAGGCGGAGATCTACCATTTGATCGAGGAGCTCGCCGCCGAAGGCCATTCGGTCGTCGTCGTGTCGTCCGAGCTTCCCGAGGTGATCCGGCTCGCCGACCGCGTGCTGGTCATGCGCGACGGCACGGTCGCCGCCGAACTCGACCGGGCCGATCTCAGCGAACAGGCGATCGCGGCGCACGCCATACCCCAATCGGAGACGCAAGGCCGGCAAGGCGCAAGGCCATCGGGCCGGCAAGGCATAACGGACAGGACCAGCGTATGACTGATGTAACCGAACACACAGCAGCGCGCCCACGGGCTGAATTCCTGCACCGGTTTTCGCTGCGCGACGCCGGCACGCTGATCGGCCTGGTGGTGATCCTCGCCGTCTTCGGCGCGCTGGTCCCGGGCTTCTTTGCCGAGCGCAATTTGATCAACATCCTGCAGCAGTCGAGCATCAACGCCTGCCTGGCGTTGGGCATGACGCTGGTGATCATCTCGGGCGGCATCGATCTGTCGGTCGGGCCGACGGCAGCCCTTTCGGCCGTCATCTCGGCCTCGATGCTGATTGCCGGCGTGCCGTTTCCGCTGGCCATCGCCGCCGGCTTCGCTATCGGCCTCGTCTGCGGCCTGCTCAATGGCGTGCTGGTCGCCTATGTCGGGCTGCAGCCTTTCATCGTCACACTGGGAACGCTCAGCACCTACCGGGCGCTGGCGCTGATCTATACCGGCGGCAATCCGGTGCTCGGCCTGCCTGCCGGCTTCCGCGCCATCTTCAACGGCTCGCTGTTCGGGCTGCCATTGGCGGTCATCATCGTGGCCGTGGTCGCGCTGATCGCCTGGATCATCCTCAAGAAGACGCCTTTCGGCGAATATCTGCTCGCCGTCGGCGGCAATGAGGAGGCAGCCTACATAGCCGGCGTGCCGATCGCTCGCACCAAGATCGCCGCCTACATGATCTCGGGCCTGCTGGCGGCCCTTGCCGCGCAGATCCTGATCGGACGGCTGGGTGCCGCCGAACCCATTCTCGGCAATCTCTGGGAGCTCGATGCCATTGCCGCGGCGGCCATCGGCGGCGCCTCGCTGATGGGCGGCAAGGGCAGCGTCGTCGGCACCATCCTGGGCGCCGTCATCCTCGGCACCATGCGCAACGGCCTGACGCTGATGAATGTCCAGTCCTTCTATCAGCTCTTGGCAACTGGCCTTATAATCCTCGCCGCGATGCTCATCGATCGCGTGACGAGGGGAGGTGGATGACCTTGACCAGCCTGGATCTGAAAGCAGTAGGACCGCGGATCCGCATGATGATGCCGCATTTGACGCCGCTCGAGGCGAAGGTGGTGGAAACCGTGTTCGGACGGCGCGGCTTCGACGAGACCATTCCGCTCAAGCAGATCGCCGAAGAAGCCGGCGTGTCGGAGGCGATGGTGGTGAAGATCGCCAAGAAACTGGGCTTTTCCGGCTATCGCGACTTCCGCACCGCGGTTTACGAATACAGCCGCCTGCCGACCGCCGAAATGCACCAGGAACTGTCGGTCGACGACAGTTCGGCCGAGATCGTCCAAAAAGTGTTCCGCACCTCGATCCAGGCGCTGGAGGAGACGCTGGCGATCCTCGACATGGACGATTTCGACCGCGCCGCCGATCTTTTGTACCGCGCCAGGAACCGCGATTTCTATGGCGTCGGCGGTTCGGCGCAGATCGCGCGCGACGTCTCGCACAAATTCCTGCGCATCGGCATCCGCGCATCGGTCTACGACGATTCGCACATGATGCTGATGTCGGCCTCGCTGCTCGGCGCTGACGACATCGCCGTCGGCTTCTCGCATTCCGGCAACACCAGCGCCGTGATCGATGCCATCCATCTCGCCCGCAAGAGCGGTGCGCGGACGCTGGCGATCACCAATTACGACAACTCGCCGCTGGCCGCCGTCGCCGACATCGTGCTGTGCTCGACCGCGCAGGGCTCGCCATTGATGGGCGAGAACGCGGCGGCGCGCATCGCCCAGCTCAACATTCTCGACGCGCTGTTCGTCGCGGTGGCACAGCGCGACTACCAGGCGGCGGAGCGCAATCTCGGCCGCACGATGTCGGCGGTGACCTCGAAACGCCGGGACAAGGGCGGTTCATGAAAGATTGGGGCGGCTCATGAAAGATTGGGGCACATGACGGCTCCGCTGGTCACCGTGTTCGGCAGCCTGCATTACGACATCATGGTCGAAGCGCCTGACCGCCCGCGCAAGGGCGAAACCGTAACCGGCCATGCCTGGCAGCCGAAATGCGGCGGCAAGGGCGGCAACCAGGCGGTCTCGGCGGCGCGGGCCGGCGTGCGCTCGGCAATGATCGGCGCCGTCGGCGATGACGATTTCGGCCGCGCGCTTGTCAGCAATCTCGCGCGCCGCGGCGTCGACAGCCGCTTCGTGCGGGTCGCACCTGGCGCCGGCTCGGGCATGAGCGTGGCGATCTTCGACGCCGGCGGCGATTATGGCGCGGTGATCGTCTCGGGCAGCAATCTCACCTTGGGCGAGAAGGACATCGTGGCCGCGACCGAGATGGTTGCGCAAACGGCGGTGCTGCTGCTGCAGAACGAGGTGCCGGAAGCCGCCAACATTGCCGCAGCGCGGGCGGTGAAGGCGCATGGCGGCCGCGTCGTGCTCAACGCCGCCCCCGCGCGAAAACTGTCCGGCGAATTGATCGCACTCACCGATATCGTCATCGTCAACGCCATCGAGGCGGAATTTTTGGCCGGCGTTGCGGTCGTCGATACGCTCGAGGGTGCTGCCGAGGCGGCACGCATGCTGATCGATTTCTACCCGGCGGCGATCGTCACGGCCGGCGGGGAGGGCGTTGCCTATTGCGGCCGCGACGGCCAGGCGTTCGCGCGGGCCGGCCTTCCGGTGAAGCTGGTCAGCACCCATGGCGCCGGCGACGAGTTCGTCGGCGCGTTCGCGGCAGGCCTTGCCCGCGGGCATCGGGTCGAGGCCGCACTTGCTGCCGCCAACGCCGCCGCGGCCTTGCTGGTCGCCACGCCGGAACAGCAGCGCGAGGCGATCTGAGACGGGTGGCTGCCTCCGCCCGCGATCGTGACACGAAGCGGATGGCGAGGACTTTTCACAGGCCGATAAAGCCGACAATTGATACGAAAGCCCGCCACCCCAAGGGATGACGGGCTCCGTAGCCTGTGCGCCAGGAACGCCACGGTAGCGACGCTGCTACTCAATGCTCCGTAGATACTCACTATGCGGCCTTCGCACCGTCAGGCGCATCGGCCGAACAAATGAAGCCCGTGCCTTTGGGCGGAGCGCGCGGGCCGATCGGGATGCAGCCCGATCTGCAGCCGGGCGCGGCTGGCGCGTCCGGCTGCCGATGTCGTCAGTGCTTGCTCTTGCCGGGGCTGGCGGCACTGCCACTGATGGCGATGCGCTTGGCTTTCGTCCGTGCGCGCTCCGTCTTGGGCAGCGTCACGGTGAGCACGCCGTTATGGAAGGCGGCGTTCACCTTGTCCTCCTCGACCTCGTAGCCGAGCGGGATGCGGCGCTCGAAGCGGCCGTAGAACCGCTCGGAGAACTGCCTGTCCTTGTCTTCGGTCTCGGAGCGCTTCTCGCCACGCAGCGTCAGCACGCCGTCATCGAGCATCACCTCGACGTCCTTTTCGTCCATGCCGGGAATTTCCGCGGTCACGCGGATCTCCTTCTCGCCGTCGGCGATTTCGACGCTCGGCCAGCTGCCGCGCGCCGACGAAAATCCGCTGAGCATCGGCATGCGCGTTTCGAAGCCGCAAAAGGCGTCGTCGATCAGGCGGTTCATCTCGCGATGCAACGCCATGAACGGGTCGCGGTCCTCGTCACGATAGAAGCTGGGAACCGGACTGTTCTCCCGGCCCCAGGGAATGAGATCACGAATAGCCATTGCTGTTCTCCTTTCTCGACTGGTTGTGTCAAAGGCCAGAGATCGCCTTCGCTCAGGCGGCCTGCTTCGGCTTCTCGACCTGTCCGGCCTTCGGCGCGGCGTCTTGCTTGGCGATCGTGATGCGACGCGGCTTCATCTCTTCGGGCACTTGGCGCACGAGGTCGATCGTCAGCAGGCCGTTGTTGAGCGAGGCGCCGGTGACCGTCATGTGATCGGCAAGCTCGAAGCGCCGTGTGAACGGTCGCACCGGAAGGCCGCGATGGAGATATTCCACCTCGTCGTGTTCCTTGCGCTCGCCAGAGACGATGAGAAGGTTCGGCTCGTGGCTGATGTCGAGATCGTTCTCGGAAAAGCCGGCGACGGCGATCCTCACCCGATAGGTGTTCTCGTCGCTTCGCTCGATGTCATAGGGCGGCCAGGTTTCGACTGCCTGCGGCGCGTTTTCCAGCAGGTTGAAGATGCGGTCGAAACCGATGCTCGACCGATAGAGCGGGGAAAAGTCGAATGCGGTTCTCATAGCTACATCCTCCATGGAGCAACATAGTACGAGGGACGCCAAAGAGCTTGGCGCTCCCTGGGTTCTGCCGGTCCCATTCGGCAACCGGCAATTTTCATTTGGTTATTGTCAGGCCGAAATCAAGACCCAGATTCTGTCCCGCTGCCAGAATTTTTGTTGCCGGATTGTACTGGCCCCGATTGTGCTGGCAATGCCGGTTTCAACCGTCGTTTGAGGGTCGCGCCGGCACGCCGCATGGAGGACATCATGACCATGACACGCGACGACATCATTTCGGTGCTGGGCCCGGTCGACGACGCCGTGATCGCCGACATCGCCTCGACCGGCGCGACGATCGAAGAGTTGCGCGAGGCCTTTGCCTGGGTCGGCGCCGATGAGGCGCTGGTCAACGAGGGCCGCCCGCTGCCGTCGGCAAGGGTGGCGACGCTGATCGGACTTCTCGAACCGCCGGACGACGACATATAGCGCCGGGTTTCGGCAAGCAGGGCTGGAGGCAAGTAAGGCTAAGCCGGGGGAGGTCTTGAAGCGTGCAGCTAGACGAACCATCTCGTCAGTCCGGCGCCGATCGGGCCGCCTTCCTGGTTATTCTCAAAAAGAAAAAAGGAGGAAGTGATGAACGACGTCCCATTCTCCGAGCCGATCACGCTCAAGCTCCAATCCGTCGGAGAGCGCAAGGTCGCCAGCAGCTGGGAAGCCATCGAATGCATGCAGCAATGGCCGGACCGGGCGCGCGGCCGGAGCTGGCGCGCAGCCTATCGCGCCTGCCGCGACGCGCTCGACGGCTGGCGCACCGCCCGCGAGGCGCGAACCGCCTTCGTCAAGGCGGCGCGCACCGCCGGACTGCTGGTCACGGGACGTAAATCCACCTGAACGCCAATCCACCTGAACGCCAATGAACCTGAAGCCGGGGAACCTGAAGCCGGGGCGGACGCGCTGTGCTGCAGAGGCGGCGCCATTCATGAAAAGCGCCGCCTTTTTTCTATTTCACTGCAGCGTAATGACACCGTCCACCGCCCGCCATTCGGAGGGCTGAATCAGACGGTGATGGGCGACGCGCACAGAATGCAGCGGGCCCTCGATCTCACGTTCCCAAAATTCGAGGAAATGCTTCAGCGTCGGGAAATCCGGGGCGATGTCGTATTGCTGCCAGATGAAGAGCTGGAGCAGGTCCCGATAGTCGGGAAGACGATAATGGATCTCTGCCGTCGTCAGGCCAAAACCCTGCATCTGGAGCCGGAACTCGTTGCTGACCTGGAACTCATTACCGACCATGCCCGTCTCCTTTCCGAACGATCAGGCGTCCATCCTCCGCGGGGGAAAACGCTTCCACTTCCTCATCGGTTCCGGCCGCCGGCAGACGGTGCCGGGATCGACGATGATGTCGGAAGGTTGCGCCCCGATTTCAAGCCGCATCCATCGTTTCAAATCCTGGAATAGCGTCATTATTACAGTGCGTTATTACGGTGCGTTGGCACTCGACAACGGCGAGTGCTAAAATTTTTTCGGCGTCCTCTTGAAAGGCTGGATAGGCAGACTAATTCGATAGGCGCGTGATGCCTGAGCAGGGGTCGCGCACCGTCGCACCGACCCACTGGTCGGCTGCGAAGGGAGGTCCAAGAAAATCTGTTTGTCATATGAGGAGAACGACATGGCGTTCCGTCCATTGCATGACCGTATCCTGGTCCGCCGCATCGAGGTCGACGAGAAGACCGCGGGCGGCATCATCATTCCTGACACAGCCAAGGAGAAGCCGCAGGAAGGCGAGGTCATCGCCGCCGGCCCCGGCGCGCGCGACGATAGCGGACAGTTGCAGCCGCTCGACGTCAAGGTCGGCGACCGCATCCTGTTCGGCAAATGGTCGGGCACCGAGATCAAGCTCAACGGCGAGGACCTGCTCATCATGAAGGAAAGCGATGTGCTGGGCGTGATTGAAATGACCGACCAGATAAAAAAGAAGGCCGCCTGAGCGGGGCCCGAACAAGCCATCAGTCAACGAAAAGCTGCCTATTTGAAGGAGTTATCCAATGGCTGCCAAGGATGTGAAATTCCATACCGAAGCCCGCGAGAAGATGTTGCGCGGTGTCAACATCCTCGCCGACGCGGTGAAGGTGACGCTCGGTCCCAAGGGCCGCAATGTCATCCTCGACAAGTCGTTCGGCGCCCCGCGCATCACCAAGGACGGCGTTACCGTCGCCAAGGAAATCGAGCTTGAGGACAAGTTCGAGAACATGGGTGCGCAGATGGTGCGTGAGGTCGCCTCGAAGACCAGCGACGTCGCCGGCGACGGCACCACCACCGCTACCGTTCTGGCGCAGTCGATCGTCCAGGAAGGCGCCAAGGCGGTTGCCGCCGGCATGAACCCGATGGACCTGAAGCGCGGCATCGACAAGGCGGTCGACGCCATCGTCGCCGAACTCAAGGCCAATGCCCGCAAGGTGACAAGGAACGACGAGATCGCCCAGGTCGGCGCCATCTCGGCCAATGGCGATGTGGAGATCGGCCGCTTCCTCGCCGAAGCGATGGAAAAGGTCGGCAATGAGGGCGTCATCACGGTCGAGGAGGCCAAGACCGCCGAGACTGAGCTCGAAGTGGTCGAGGGCATGCAATTCGATCGCGGCTATCTCTCGCCCTATTTCATCACCAACCAGGACAAGATGCGCGTCGAGCTCGAAGAGCCCTATGTGCTGATCCACGAGAAGAAGCTGTCCAACCTGCAGGCCATGCTGCCGGTGCTCGAAGCCGCAGTGCAATCGAGCAAGCCGCTGCTGATCATCGCCGAGGATGTCGAAGGCGAGGCGCTGGCGACGCTGGTCGTCAACAAGCTGCGCGGCGGCCTGAAGGTTGCCGCCGTCAAGGCGCCGGGTTTTGGTGACCGCCGCAAGGCGATGCTGGAAGACATTGCCATCCTGACCGGCGGCACGGCCATCAGCGAGGATCTCGGCATCAAGCTCGAAAACGTCACGCTGGAGATGCTCGGCCGCGCCAAGAAGGTGCTGATCGAGAAGGAGAACACCACGATCGTCGATGGTGCCGGCCGCAAGGACGAGATCCAGGCACGCATCAGCCAGATCAAGGCGCAGATCGAGGAGACCACCTCCGACTATGACCGCGAGAAGCTGCAGGAACGGCTGGCCAAGCTCGCCGGCGGCGTCGCCGTCATCCGCGTCGGCGGCTCGACCGAGGTCGAGGTCAAGGAGCGCAAGGACCGCGTCGACGACGCCATGCACGCCACCCGCGCTGCGGTCGAGGAAGGCATACTGCCCGGCGGCGGCGTGGCGCTGCTCAGGGCGGCGAAGGCGCTCGACAATGTCGCCGTCGACAATCCCGACCAGAAGACCGGCGTCGAGATCGTGCGTCGCGCCATCGAGCAGCCGGTGCGCCAGATCGCCGAGAATGCCGGTGCGGAAGGCTCGATCATCGTCGGCAAGCTGCGCGAGAAGACCGAATTCGGCTATGGCTGGAACGCCCAGACCAATGAGTTCGGTGATCTCTACGCGCAGGGCGTGATCGACCCGGCCAAGGTGGTGCGCGCCGCTCTGCAGGACGCCGCGTCGGTCGCCGGCCTGCTGGTAACCACCGAGGCGATGGTGGCCGAGAAGCCGAAGAAGGAAGCTGCCGCACCGGCAATGCCCGGCGGTGGCGGCATGGACTACTAAGGTCAGGCTTCCAAAGCGAGGCTTCTGAACGGCAGATGGACCGTGTCCGCCAAAGCGGGCACGGTCTTGCCGGTCCGGGATTAATGCGGAGCAGGTGTTGCGATGGATGTGATGGACAGTTTTGGAAAGATCGCGGCGCCGACCCGCCCGAAGAACGATTTCAACTATGAAACCGATTGCAGGGCGGCGCTGGCGCCCCTGGTCGACGGCTTGCTTGGCATGGCCGAGCAGGCCGGCTGGGATCGCCGCAAGGCGGCCTATACGCTGATGTTCCTGTCGGCCCAACGCGTCGGGGCCGGCCAGGAGGAGCGTAAATGATGGTCGCGCGGGCGCGCATGCCTGCGCCTGTTGGAGACAGTTGAACCGGAAAGGAGAGTGTCATGGACCGTTCTTCTTTTGAAAAGCCGGTCACCATCCTGACCGGCCTCGGCACGCCGACCAGGATAGAAAGCGCGGCTGAGGCCTATGCGCTGCTTGCCGACTGGCCGCGGGCGAGCCGGACGGCCGCGCATGACATCGCCGCCAAAGCCTGCCGGGCGGCGATGGACGGAGAGATCGACGCCGAGACGGCGCGGGCGACCTTCGTGGCGTTCGCCCGCCGCAAGGATCTTCTCGCGCCGCTGACGAGTTCTACCGTTGCCGGCGGGACAGTCATCGATTGGGCAACGCGTTCGCAGCGTCTCAACGCACCGGCATGAACGCGGCTTTTCCCCAAGTTGGAGAATGGCGAAAGCCGCAGCAACATCCAATCTCCCCCCTTGAGGGGGAGATGTCCGGCAGGACAGAGGGGGGTGCCTCGCGCCAACGTTGCGCATCTCCGCGCCTGCCAAGCCGGCTACGATCACGACCTCGCGCATCTGGCGCCTGTGCCGCGGTTACGGGGAGGTACGGATAGTGGTGCGCTGCCTTTGATCTCTCCGCCCTACGGTCGAGGACCCCCCTCTGTCCTGCCGGACATCTCCCCCTCAAGGGGGGAGATTGGCAGCTTCGCCGGTAGCGCTTCTTCTGAGATTGGCGAAAGCCGAAGCGACATCCAATCTCCCCCTTGAGGGGGTACTGCCCCGCCAGCGTTGCGCGATCAGCTCCGCGACCAACACTCAACGCATCTCTGCGCCTGCCAGGCCGGCCACGATCACGATGTGCTGGCAGACATTGTCGATGTCGCGAATGACGTCGTCGTTCCAGAAACGCAGGATGGTCCAGCCAGCCGCCTCCAACCTCGAGCTTCTGTAAGCATCCGATGCCGAGGCTTCGGCCTGAGCGTGCTGGGAGCCGTCGAGTTCGACGATCAGCTTTTTGTCCGGACAGGCAAAATCGACAATGTAGCCGGCTATCGGCATCTGTCGCCGAAACGCCAATCCCATGAGACGGTGCGCCCTGATCTCGTTCCCGAGCTTCAGCTCGGCGTCCGTCATGGCCTTGCGCATCTTGCGCGCATTGCCGCGGTTGTTCGGAGGTACGTGATAGTGGTTCACTGCTTCTATTCCCTCCGCGCGAAACTTGCCTATCCCTATGCGCCGCGCTTGAACACCCCCCTCTGTCCTGCCGGACATCTCCCCCTCAAGGGGGAAGATTGGCAGCTTCGCCGGTAGCGCTTCTTCTGAGATTGGCGAAAGCCGAAGCGACATCCAATCTCCCCCTTGAGGGGCAGATGTCCGGTAGGACAGAGGGGGTACTGTCCCGCCGACCTAGGTCTGTATTGCCCCTCGGACTACCGCCTTACCCGCGATTTCAGCCAGCGGTCGAAGGCCACGGCGAGGATCAGGATCAGGCCGATGACGATGCTTTGCGTGTAGGACGAGACGTTGTTGAACTGCAGCCCGTTCTGCAGCACGCCGATCAGTGCCGCACCCACCACCGTGCCGCCGACCGAGCCAATGCCGCCGAACAGCGAGGTGCCGCCGATGACCACCGCCGAGATCACGGTCAGCTCGTAGCCGATGCCGGCGACGGCTTCCGAGGAATTGAGCCTGGCCGATAGCACGAAGGCGGCAAGGCCGGCGAAGAAGCCGACGATGATGTAGACCGAGATCAGGATGCGGTCGACGCGCAGGCCGGACAGCCGCGCCGCCTCGGCATTGCCGCCGACGGCGTAGACGGCGCGGCCGTAGCGCGTGTAGCGCAGGACGATGTGGCAGAGGATCGCCGCCGCCGCGAAGATGATCGCCGGCACCGGCACCGGGCCGATCAGCCCGGTGCCGAACCAGCGCATCGAAGCGTCGAAGCCGGAGATCGGGCCGCCATTGGAGATCGTCAGCGTCAGGCCGCGAAAGACGGTGAGGCCGCCGAGCGTGACGACGAAGGGCGGCACTTTCAGCCGGGTGATGGCAAAGCCCTGGACGCCGCCGGCCAGGGCGCCGACGACGACGGCAGCCAGAAGGGCGGCGAACCAGCCATAGCCTTGTGCGCCGGACGTCGACAGCGACAGCGTGTTGGCGGTGCCGCCCTTGGCCACCACCGCCGCGACCATGCCGCAGAAAGCCAGCAGCGAGCCGACCGACAGGTCGATGCCGGCGGTGAGGATGACGAAGGTCATGCCGAGCGCGATCAGCCCGGTGATCGAGATCTGCCGCATGATGTTGAAGATGTTGATCGGGTCGATGAAGCTCGGCTTCAGCACGGTGAAGACGACGATCAGCAGCGCCAGGAACATCAGCGGTCCGAAGCTCATCAGCAGGCGCGCGACATTGATGCCGCCGCGCTGGCTCTGTTCGGTCGTGCTGGTCATTGCGTCGCTTCCTGCGTTTGATCGAGCGCCATCAGTTCCATCAGTTTTTCCTCGGTCGCCTCGATGCCTGGCATCTCGCCGGTGATGCGGCCGCGCCGCATGGTGACGATCCTGTCCGACACCGCAAGCACTTCGGGCAATTCCGACGAGATCATCATGATGGCGATGCCGCGCCCGGCGAGCTGCACCAGGATCTGGTGCACCTCGGCCTTGGCGCCGACATCGACGCCGCGCGTCGGCTCGTCGACGATCAGCACCTTGGGGTCGCGCGCAAGCCAGCGGGCGAGGATGACCTTCTGCTGGTTGCCGCCGGATAGCCCCTCGATGGGCTGCTCGGGCGAGGCCATGCGGATCGACAGCGTTTTTCTGTAGCTCGCCAGCGCCTGGCGCTCGCGGCGCTCGGCCATGAAGCCGAGAGCGTTGGAGTAGCGGCCGAGCGCTGCGACGGAAAAGTTGGTGAGAATGCCGAGCGCGGCGAAGATCGCCTGATGCTTGCGGTCTTCCGGCACCAGGCCGATGCCGAGGGCGATGGCGTCGGCGGGTGTTTCAGGCGCGATCGTCTTGCCGTCGAGGGCGATGGTGCCGGCGGCGATGCGGTCGGCGCCGAAGATGGCGCGGGCAAGCTCGGTGCGGCCGGAGCCGACGAGGCCGGCGACGCCGAGGATCTCGCCCGCCTTGAGGTCGAGATCGATGCCTTCGAGCACGATGGCGTGCGGCGCCTGCGGATCGCGCACCGTGCGCAGGCCGCGCACGGAAAGCCTGACGTCGCCGGCGACATCGCGCAGCGTCGGCCTGGCATAAAGCTCGGACGCGGCGCGGCCGACCATTTTCTCGATGATTTTCGGCAGCTTGATCGGCCCGCCATCGCGGTCGAGATGGCCGGCCAGCCTGCCGTCGCGCAGAACCGTCATGCGGTCGCAGATCGCGGAGGCCTCTTCCAGCCGGTGGGTGACGAACATGATGGCGACGCCGTCCTTGCGCAGCCGGCCCATGATCGACATCAGTTTTTGCACTTCGGTTTCGGTCAGCGCCGAGGTCGGCTCGTCCATGATGATGAGCCGGCTCTTCAGCGACAGCGCGCGGGCGATCTCGACCAGCTGCTGCTCGGCCACCGACAGCGCAGACACCGGCGTCGCCGGGTCGAGGTCAAGGCCGACGCGGGCGATGATCGCGCGCGAGTCTACCTCCATCTTCCGCCAGCTGACCAGGCCGAAGCGCCCGAGCGGCGCGCGGCCGATAAAAATATTCTCAGCCACGGTCAGCGTCGGGATCAGGCTCAGTTCCTGGTAGATGGTGACGATGCCGAGGCGCTTGGCATCCTGCGGATTGTGCGGATTGAATTCTACGCCGTCGAAGACGATGCGGCCGCTGGACGGCGGCATCACGCCGGACAGGATCTTGAGCAGCGTCGACTTGCCGGCGCCGTTCTCGCCGAGCAGGCCGAGGATTTCGCCGGGCCGAACCTCGAGCGAGACATCGCTCAGCGCGGTGACGCCGGCAAAACGCTTGGTCACGCCCTCGACGGCGAGGAGGGGGGTATTGGGCGACGCAGTGGCTTCGGCTGGCAAAAGCTTTTCCCTCGATGCAGTTGTTCACGCCGCGCTTGAACACCCCCTCTGTCCTGCCGGACATCTCCTCCTCAAGGGGGGAGATCGGATGTCATGGCCGCTTTCGCTAATCTTCGGCGTTGAAGAAAGGGCGACGCGTTGAAACTGCCAATCTCCCCCCTTGAGGGGGAGATGGCCGG
Source organism: Mesorhizobium sp. WSM4817 (assembly GCF_055811135.1). NCBI lineage: Bacteria > Pseudomonadati > Pseudomonadota > Alphaproteobacteria > Hyphomicrobiales > Phyllobacteriaceae > Mesorhizobium > Mesorhizobium sp. WSM4817. The sequence goes on from NZ_JBVVQQ010000011.1 coordinate 167,100, forward strand.
CAGGCCAGAGGGGGGTGCTGTCCCACCGGCCTCGCCAATTGGCCTACTTCGTCTCGCCCAGCCTTTCCGCCTTGTCGAGATTGTCCTTGCCGATGACGATCGGCGTCAGCAGCACAAGCTTTTCCTTCGGCTCGGTCTTGTCCCTGGCATAGGCGACGGCGATCTGCACCGCAGTGCGCGACTGCTCGCCGGGGAACTGTTCGACGGTGCCGGCCAGCTTGCCGTCGCGCACGGCGACCAGCGCTTCGGGAAGCGCATCGAAGCCGTAGATCTTGACGTCGGTGAAGTTGCGCGCCGCGCAGGCTTCGACCGCGCCCAGCGCCATGTCGTCATTGGCGCAGATGATCGCGTCGGGCTTGCCGTTGGCGGCCAGGCCGGCCTCGGTGACCGAGAGCGCCTCGGCGCGGGCGAAATTGGCGGTCTGCTCGAAGATGATCTGGTACTTGTCCTTCATCGGGTCGAGAACGTTGTGCACGCCCTTGTTGCGGTCGATCGCCGGCCCGGCACCTGGCTGGCCCTGCAGATGGAAGATCTTGGCGCCGTTCGGGAAAGCCGCCACCATGGCCTGCGCTTCGGCCTCGCCGCCCTTGACATTGTCGGCGCCGACATGGGCGAGGATGCCTTCGACCCCGTCGACGCGGCGGTCGATGGTGACGACGGGGACGCCGGCCTGGATCGCTTGCTCGATGGCCGGGGCCAGCGCGTTGACGTCGAGTGGCGAGATGACGATGGCGTTGACCTTCTGCACGAGCGCTGCCTCGATATCGGCGGTCTGCTTGGGCGCCGAGTTCTGGCCGTCGCTTTCGACAAGATTGACGCCCTGCGCCTGAGCTTCCGCCTTGATCTGGTTCAGCATGTGCACGAAGAACGGAAAGCCGAGGCTCGGCACCGAACCAAGAATGGTCAGCTTGTCCTGGGCGAAAGCCAGTTGCGGAGCGGCCAGCGCCATCGTGCCCATCGCCACGGACGACAGCAGGAATTCACGTCTGTTGATCAATTTAGTCTCCTCCCACATGAGCGCATGAACCCGAAAACCGGTTCCGGTTTTCCGAAAATTCCTGCGTCGATCCAGAAATGGAGTGTCCTTTGAGCGCCCAAGGGGACGCAACGGCGCTCCAGCCGGTCCACCGCGACGTTCTCCTCCGCTCGGCGCCGGCGGGCGGATGCTAGCCAAGGCCGGAGATTTGCGCAAGAACGGGCGGATCCGACACAGGGCCGCGTCACGCGCCCAACGCTCCGATGCTGCTCATGGTGTTGTCGGCAATAGTGCGTCCGGCAATTGCGCTTCATCCCATCCGGCCAACTCGAGACCGGATCGTATCCGCTCCCGATCTTCCGAGCGCATCATATGAAGGTCCGCCATGATTTCCTGCACGGTCAGGCCGGGGTTTAGCCGACGGCCCTCCCTGGTGCAGGCCGTTGCCTTGTCGATATTGCCGTCAAGCGCGTGACAAGCCGCTAGCCGCGACCATTGCCAGGCACTCTTTCGCGGAAGGCAGGAAAAAGACGTGGCCGCTTCCGGGTAGCGGCCAACGACAAGCAGGGCCTCACCCCGGTCGTAATAATACCAGGCGGGATGCATCGGATTGAGTTGGATCGCCTGGTCCAGCAGCACCAGGCCGGCCTCGCCATGGCCGCGTATGACCTCGAAGAAGCCCGTCTGGGCCAACGTGTCGGCATCATAGGGGTTCAGATCCAACGCGCGCGCGAAATGGCGTGCGGCGGCGTCGAATTCGGCCAGGTAGAGGAGGATCAACGCCAGGATGCGATGGCAGCGTGCCTCGTCTGGGCTGAGTGCAGTGGCGTGCAACGCCCGGTCCCGCGCCTGATCGAGCAAGGCGCGGGGCGCACCGCCATAGCCGCCTATGATTGTGTCCGCCAAGGCGAGATAGGCGTGAGCGAGCCCCGAATCCGGATCGCGTTCGAGCGCCTTCAGCAAATGTTCGCGGGCCTGCTGGTTGACACCCTCGCCATAGCTGCGCAGCAGTGCCATGCCGCGCAGGATATGGACGTAGGCCTCAATGTTGGCGGCGGGCGCGGGGGACATGCGCCGCATCGCCGCGCTCTCGATGTTGGCGACCAGCGCGGTCGCGATCCGTTGCGCCACCATCCTTTGAAAGACGAAGATATCGCTGGTCCTGAACGAGGCTGATCCAGTAGCCTGGCCCGGATTTCGTTCCCCATTCGAGCCCCGTCAGCGGCGCGACCATGAGCCCCGCGATCAGGCAGCGCATGCCCACGGCGCTGAGCGGATCGAGATGATCCAGCACAGTCTTCTGCGCAACATTGCCGAAGCCCCAAAAGGCAGCGGCAAGCAGAAGCAGACAGTTGGCCTGCACCTTCGACATATCGATGTCTCGGCAAAGCTTGCGCCGCAAAGGGCGGATCGCTGGTTGCTAGCGGGCGGCGAGCTTGTCCCACCGCTTGCAATACAGGCGCACGCCGACGGGCATGATCTCATAGCCGGCGTCATTCAACTGGAGCTTCATCTCCTCGAAATGCCGCTTTGAGCCGCTGACGATCGATTCAGGCGTGTAGTCCCAGCCGTTGCGGGCGGCATTGGCCAGGATGTCGGCATAGAGGCGCATGCTCGTGATTTTCACATCCGATTCCAGCACCTGCCTGCATCCTCTAGCGAACGACGGCGACTGGGCGGCGGAAAAACTCAAGATCGTGCATGCCAGCATTATCGAAACAGGACGCATGGAAAACTCCCCCGGATTGCCGCTTTTTGCGGCAAACGACCTTGCAATTTGTGCGCCTGCGACGGGATCGGGCAGATGCAGTATTCGGCCTCCTGCATTTGTAGTATTCTATCCTGGGACGGGTTCCACCATGACGGTCAATGACGCTTCGAAAGCGCAGACGCTCGATGCCTTGTCGGGTCGCGAGCGCGCGGTCGCGGAAAAATTCGCAACCGGCATGACCTATCGCGAAATCGGCAATGCACTTTTCATTGCCCCGACCACTGTTCGCACCCACCTTGCGGCCATCTACGAAAAACTTGGCGTGCGCACCAAGATCGGGCTCGCGGCGTATTTTGCCGGCGCTTCCGGCGCTCGGCCGGGAGGGCAGTCACCCCCGTCGGACGCTCCGCCGGTGCTCGCCATATTTCCGATTGAATGCCTGAATTCCGAAGAGCGCTGGCGCCGCTTTGCCGACGGCCTGTCGTCAGACATCACCATCAACCTGGCGCGATACGCTGGCTTGCCTGTCATCGCGTTCCACACGATGAAATCGCTGGGCAGCAAGCCGGCCGATTTCGCGGCGGACGGCAAGGCGCTCGGCGCCACCTATTTCGTATCGGGCCAGTTGCGTGCGGACGACCAGAGGATTCGCTTGACGATAGAACTTGCCGATGCCCGTAGCGGCGTCGACCTGTGGAGGGAGCGTTACGACCGCCCGGCCGAGGACATTTTCGCGCTGCAGGACAGCCTGGCCGAAAGCATCATCAACGTGTTCGCCGGCAGTTATGGAACGCTGGCCACGGTCGGCCGCAATGCGGTTCGCCGCAAGCCGCTGGCCAGCTTGCGGGCCTACGATTTTTATCTGCTTGCCCTCGAACAGCACACCATGTTCAGCCGCGCCAGCAATGCCGAGGCGATCCGCTTGTTTTCGCGCGCGCTGGAGCTTGATCCTACCTTCGCCAACTGCTGGGCCGAACTCGCCTACGCCTATTCGATCGAGGCCTGCAACGGCTTTGGCGACGACGTGCTGACGTCGATCGAGAACGGGTGGATCACGGCCGAAAACGCCTTGCGTCTCGACCCGACGGACAGCTGCGCTCACGCATGCCTTGGCAATGTCAGGGCATGTCTTGGCGATCTCGAAGGAGCGGAGCGCGCGCACCGGCGCGCTCTCGAATACGGCTCCAACCACGCCGGCATACTGCTGCTGCTCGCCGGCAGCAAAGCGCTTGTCACCGGCGATCCAGCCGAGGCGATCCCGCTCATCGAGCGTGCCATGCGCCTTAATCCATTGGCCCCGCCCTGGTATTTCGGCATGCAAGGCCGCATCCTGTTTGCCGCCGGCAGGCATCGCGAAGCTGTCGCGGCGCTCCGCAGGAGTTCGCCGGAGTCGCCGGACGTGCTGATGTTCCTGGCACTTTCGCATGTTGCCATGGGCGAGACCGGCGAGGCGGCGCGCGCCGCGGCCCGCTTGAGAGCCGAATTTCCAGGCTTTTCGGTCGAACGCTTCATCGCAGGCTATCCGGTGACCAACCGGGACGCCTTGCTTGCCATCCGCCACGCTGCCGAACTGGCGAAGCTGCCGTAGTTGATGCATGCAGGAGTCGGTGCCGGCTCGCCCGATCGATGCCGGCCGATCAGGCGGATGTTGCCGCCCTGCACAAGCACCAAATGGGCACGGCGCCATGCGGTAGGCCTCGCCGAAATGATATCCGCCTCAGCCCACTTTCGCCTTCTTCAGCACATCGTTGACCCTGGCCTGCCAGCCCTTGCCGGTTGCTTTGAACTTCTCGATCACCGCCGGTTCAAGCCGGATGGAAATCTGCGGGACGGCGACAGGTGGGCGCCCCCGGCCGCGCTTGATGCTCTCGGCCAGATCGGGAAACGCTTCGGCAAAAGGTTTGCCCTTGGCGATCTGCTCGCCGGTCAATTCCGGGCTGTCGGCATCGTCCCAGTCTTCCTTGGTGTAACCCCGACCGGGAACGAACCCTTCATGCGGTTCTTGCGGGTCCTGTCAAAAGGCTCCTTTCCCTGCTGCTGGCGGGACGATAATGGGAGAGTCAACCATTATTCGTGATACAAAAAAGAAGTTTCGTGATGCAAGCCCGTTTCAGTGGTTGTTCACTTGCGAAGGACAACCCAAAAGGCAGACATGGCACGGTGCTAGGCTCGTTTCGGCACGACACCGCGATCGTCCAGGGCCGTTCGCGCCCACTGAAAAATTGACACAACCGTCTGTCTCGGCCATCCTTATGCCAGCCGTCTTCTCCTGCGGCGGCGTGTGTATGAGCAGTCCATGGCCAGTTCCGTCACCAGCCAGAATTCCAAGCGTGCCGCGGTGCGCAAGGCGCTCGACCGCCACAAGATCTATATCACCGCACAAAGTTTTTCCGCCGGTGCCTACAAGGCGCGTGTCCTCGTCGACGGCGAGGCTTATTGGGTCGACGAATTCCGGCTGAGCCAGCTCCAGCAGGGTCTGTCGCCGGCCGAGCTCGAACTGACGCCGGCCACCGACGATTGAGCCCGTGTGACCTCTCGTCATTCCAGGGCGGAGCAGAAGCGAAGCGACGTCGCGGAGACCCTGCCGTGACCTGTGAGCGCCGCTGCGATGGAATTTTGATGCTGGCGGGACAGCGCCCCCCTCTGTCCTGCCGGACAGTCCGGCAGGACAGAGGGGGGCGCGAAGGAACGAGGCGCTCGTTGCTCTTGCCCACCACCGCCTAGCCCCATGCCAGATCCCTCCAAACTCAAGGCCTATCGCGCCAAGCGCGAATTCAGCAAGACGCCGGAGCCCGCCGGCGGGCCGGTTGCCGCAGAAGGCAATCGCTTTGTCGTGCACAAGCATCACGCTACTGCCGACCATTACGATCTTCGCCTGCAGGTCGGCGATGTGCTGAAGAGCTGGGCGGTGCCTCGCGGCCCGTCGCTCAATCCGGCCGACAAGCGGCTGGCGGTCGAGACCGAGGACCATCCGCTTGAATATATCGACTTCGAAGGCGTCATCCCCGAGGGCGAATATGGCGGCGGGCCGATGATCGTCTGGGACACCGGCGTCTGGGCGCCGATGGACGAAGTCGAAAAGAGCTTGCGCACCGGCTCGTTCAAATTTCGTCTCGCCGGCGAGAAGCTGAATGGCGGCTGGATGCTGACCAGGCTGAAACCGAAGCCCGGCGAGGATGAAGGCAAAAAGAACTGGCTGCTGTTCAAGGAGCGCGACCTCGCCGCCGACGCCAAGCTCGACATACTGGAAGCCCGGCCGGAAAGCGTCAAATCCGGCCGTCGCATCGAGGAGCTGGTGGCAACCCCGAAGCCTGCCGCAAGGCCTGCGAAACCGGTGGCATTGAAACCCGGTGCGCTGCCGGGTGCGGTCAAGGCGCCGCTGCCTTCCCGGATCGAGCCGCAGCTGGCCACGCAGGTTCCGAAGCCGCCGGGCGGCGAAGGCCCCGCGAGCCGCACGGGCGAAATCTGGCTGCACGAGATAAAATTCGACGGCTACCGCACCACGGCGCATCTGGCCGACGGCGCGGTCAAATTGATCACCCGCGCCGGCCTCGACTGGACCAGGCGCTATGGCGACCTGCCGCTCGCCTTTGCCAGGCTGCCCTGCCGCGATGCAATCATCGACGGCGAGGTCGTTGCGCTCGACGCGAGGGGTATCAGCCGCTTTGCCCTTTTGCAGGAGGCGCTGGCCGAGGGCGCCGGCAACAAGCTCCACTTCTATGCCTTCGACCTGTTGTATCTCGATGGCTGGGACCTGACAAAAGCGCCGCTCGGCCGGCGCAATGCGCTGCTGTCGCAATTGCTGTCCGGCCTGGGCGCCAACTCCGCCATCCAGTTCTCGGACCATGTCGAAGGCGATGGCCAGGCGCTCTACGACCAGGCCTCCGAGATGGGGCTGGAAGGAATCGTCTCCAAACGCGCCACCGCGATCTACCAGAGCGGCCGCACCAAGACCTGGACCAAGACCAAGGCGCTGAAGACCGGCGATTTCGTCATCGCCGGCTACACCACCTCCGCTGCAGCCGAGGGGCTGGCCGCGCTCGGGCTCGGCGAATTCGAGGATGGCGAGTTGCACTATCGCGGCAAGGTCGGCACCGGCTTCGACGCCGCCACCGCGACCGCGTTGCTGGCCCGGCTGGAGCCGCTGCGCGCCGGCGCGTCTGCACCCGAAGGCGTTCCACGCGAGATCATGCGCGAGATGAACTGGGTGCGGCCGCTGCTTTCGGCCCATATCCACTATGCCAACCGGACCACCGATAATGCGCTGCGCCATGCCGTGTTCCGCGGGCTGCGCGACGTCGGCCTGTCGACGCCTGTATCGGCCAAGCGCAAGCGGCTGATCGCCGAGGCCGACCTCGCCACGATCTGGGTGACCAACCCGACGCGGCGGCTGTTCGGCAGAACCGGACCGACCAAGCTCGATATCGCCGTCTACTACGCGCTGGTCGGCGACTTCATGCTGCCGCACATTTTGGGCCGCCCGGTGTCGCTGGTGCGCTGCCCGACCGGCAAGCCGCAGGACTGCTTCTTCCAGCGCCATGCCTTCACCGGCATGCCGAAATCGGTGGCGACTTTTGAGGCGACCAATTCCGAGGGCGAGACCAAATCCTACCTGTCGGTCGAGGACGCCAAGGGCTATCTGGCGCTGGCGCAGTTCGGCGTCGTCGAGTTCCACACCTGGGGCACCCATCGCACGCGGCTCGACAGACCGGACCTGATCGTCTTCGACCTCGATCCGGGCGAGGGGGTTAGCTGGCGCGAGGTGGTCGAGGCGGCGGTGCATATCCGCGCCGAACTGGAGGCGATGGGGCTGGTGCCGTTTGCCAAAACCTCGGGCGGCAAGGGCATCCACATATCAGTGCCGGTGACGCAAAAACAGAACTGGAAAAAACTGCACCAGGCGACCAGCGCCATCTCCTCGGCATTGGCCGCCACGGCGCCCGACACCTTCACCACCACCATGGGCAAGGACAACCGCAAGCGGCGCATCTTCATCGACTTTCATCGCAACGCGCGCGGCCACACTTCGGCGGCACCCTATTCGCTGCGTGCCCGCACAAACCTGCCGGCCTCGACGCCGGTAAGTTGGTCCGATTTGGAATCCATCGACGCTCCGGAAGATTTGAATTATTCTTCACTGCCGGGGCTTCTGGCCACCTCCGGCGATCCCTGGGCCGACATGGAAGATTTCGCTAGGGATTTGCCGGTATTGTGAGGGCGATGTAGGTTTTGCGCAGCGTCGTTCGTCCTTTGGACGAAGCGCTGCGAAAAGTTCGACAGTGCACGGCCGCGTAGGAGAGTTTCATGGCGCCCAGGGCAAGTTGGAAAGGTTACCTCAAGCTCAGTCTCGTCAGCTGTCCGGTCCGGCTGTATCCGGCGACGAGTGCCAGTGAGCGGATCAGCTTCAACCAGCTGCACAAGGACACCCACAACCGCATCAACATGAAGCCGGTCGATCCCGAGCTCGGGCTGGTCGAGCGCTCGGATCTGGTCAAGGGCTACGAATACGAGGACAAGCAGTACATCATCATCGACGATGCCGACCTCGAGGCGGTGCGCATCGAATCCAACCACACGATGAATATCGAAGCCTTCGTCGACGAGCATTCGGTCGACGTCATCTATCAGGACGCGCCCTACTACCTGGCGCCGGATGGCGCCATGGCCGAGGAAACCTTCGCCGTGCTGCGCGAAGCGATGCGCAAGTCCGGCAAGCTGGCGATCGCGCGGCTGGTGCTGTCCAGCCGCGAGCGCGTGGTGACGATCGGCGCGCGCGAGAACGGCATGTTCGTCTGCACCTTGAGGAACCCGAACGAAGTGCGCGGCACGGCTGAATATTTCGGCAACATCCCGGCCGGCAAGCCCGACCCCGAAATGCTGCAGCTTGCCGAAGCGCTGATCAAGCAGAAGGAAACCACCTTCGATCCGAAGAACTACGAGGATCGCTATGAGATCGCGCTGATGGCGATGATCCGCGAGAAGCTCAAGGGTCACAAGCCGATCATCGCGGCAGCGCCCGAGCGCGGCAATGTGATCAATCTGATGGATGCGCTGAAGGCCAGCCTGTCGCAGTCGGCCAAGCCGCCGGCCAAGAGCAAGAGCAAGGCCGATGAAGCGGCGAAACCGGCAACGAAATCCGCCAGGGGCGGCGCCGGCGCGGCCAAGGAAAATCCGCTCAAGGCCAATCTGCTCAAGGCCGTCGGCAAGAGCAAAGGGTGACAGCGCCCACCGGTATGATTTCCGGCAGCGTCTTCGGCGCGATCGGCGCGCTGGCGGCGTTCCCGCTGAGGCTGGCGGCGCGTGAAGTCGAGCGCCGGCAGGGCCAGTTGCGACGCGGCGTCAACAGGCGCACCAGCCATGTCGTGTTCGGCCGCACGCTTCTGGCCAAGGCCGGGGATGCCGAGATCGAGCGCCGCGTCGCCGCCGAGCGTGCGGCCGGGCGCAAGCTGATCAGCGAAAACGGTTTTTTGCGCCTGCTCGGGCTGATCAAGGCGCCGGAGGCTTCGGCGCTGCCGAGGCAGTCGCTCATTGACCAGTCGCGGCTTGCCGCCGCCAACCTCGACCTGTTGTCGCTTTTCGATGCCTTCGAGCATGATGGCGAACCCTATTCGTTTCGCGACCTGATCCTGGCCCGCAAATATGCCGGGCTGATTGCCGGCGGCGCCTCGTGGGGGGCGATCGCGCGCTCGGTGCACCGCTGCGGTCCGATCGCCTCGCTGACCGCCAAGTCGCTGAATGTCGGCTCGCAGCATGGGCGTGCCGATCAGATCTACCTCGAGGGCGGCCAGAGCGAACTCGACGGCCAGCTGCTGTTCGATTTGGGGTCGCCGGATGACGACACGCTGGAAGAACTGTTCGCCGACGCCGAAGCCGCGGAAGAGGCTGAAGACCACGAGCAGGCGGCAGCACTCTACCAGCGCTGCCTGGCCATCGATTCGGGCGATGCGATCGCCGCCTTCAACCGCGCCAACTGCCTGCGCGCCGCCGGACGCGCGGCCGAGGCGGCGCACGACTATGCCCGCGCCATCAAGTGTGACCCCGGCTTTGTCGAGGCCTGGTTCAATTTGGCCGGGCTGATGAGCGATGAGGGTCGCGAGGCCTCGGCGCGGCGGCACCTGCAGAAGGCGATAGCGCTCGACCAAAACTATGCCGACGCGGTGTTCAACCTGGCAAGGCTGGAGTTCGACGCCGGCAACCTCGCCGAGGCGCGGCGGAACTGGTCGCGCTACCTCGAGCTCGACGCCGGCTCCGAATGGGCGCGGATGGCGGCCAAGGGTATTCAGTTCATCGATTTGCAGCTGGCGCGGATCTCGGCGGGGTGAGGGCTCGTTTGGTCGCGCTTGAACACCCCCCTCTGTCCTGCCGGACATCTCCCCCTCAAGGGGGGAGATTGGCTGTCACCGACGGTTTCGCCAACTACCACCGTTGGGGAGTGGGCGGGGAGACGAAGCTGCTAATCTCCCCCCTTGAGGGGGAGATGGCCGGCAGGCCAGAGGGGGGTGGGACGGAACGCGGCCTCTATAAGTGGGATAAGTGGGCCGCCCCATGACCACCTTCCTCTACGACGGCCCAGACACCGCTCCCATCACCATCCTGCTCGCCCATGGCGCCGGCGCGCCGATGGATTCTGCCTCGATGACCGCCACGGCAAAAGCGCTGGCCGAAGCCGGCTTTCGCGTTGCGCGCTTCGAGTTCCACTACATGGCGGCCCGCCGCTACGGCCATCGCAAGCCGCCGCCGCGCGCCGAGACGGTGAACCCGGAATACATCAAGGTGATCGCCGACCTCAGGGCGAAGGGCGTGAACGGGCCGCTCATCATCGGCGGCAAGTCGATGGGCGGCCGCGTCGCTTCGATGATCGCCGACGAGATGTTTTCGAAGGACGAGATTTCAGGGCTGCTTTGCCTCGGTTATCCCTTCCATCCGCCGGGGAAACCGACGCAGCTTCGGACAAAACACCTCGCCGGTCTCAAGACGCCGACATTGATTTTTCAGGGCACACGCGACGAATTCGGCACCAGGGACGAGGTCGCGACCTACGATCTTTCCGACACCATCGAAATGCGGTGGCTGGAAGATGGCGACCACGATTTGAAGCCGCGCAAGAGCATCTCCGGTTTTTCGGCCGCCGATCATCTGAAGGCACTCGCCGATGCGGTGAAGGCGTGGACCGAGCGCATCGTGCGCTGAAGCAGGCCGATGAAGATCGCCACCTTCAACGTCAACAACATCAACGGCCGGCTGCAGAACCTGCTCGCCTGGCTGACTGTCGCCAAGCCCGACATCGTTTGCCTGCAGGAGCTGAAGGCAAGGCAGACGCAGTTTCCCCGCACAGCACTCGCCGCGGCCGGCTATAGCGCGGTTTGGGTGGGACAGCCGACTTGGAACGGCGTCGCCATACTGGCGCGGGGTTCAGAACCCGTTCTGACCCGCGAGGCGCTGCCCGGCGACGACAGCGATAACCAGGCCCGCTACATCGAGGCGGCGGTCAGCGGCATCGTCGTCGCCTGCCTCTATGCGCCGAACGGCAACCCGCAGCCCGGCCCGAAATTCCAGTACAAACTTGCCTGGCACCAACGCCTGAACGCGCATGCGGAAGAACTGTTCGACACCGGCCTGCCGGTGGTGCTGGCCGGCGACTACAACATCGTGCCCGAGCCGCGCGACATCTATCCGACCCGCTCCTATGACGACAACGCGCTGGTGCAGCCGGAAAGCCGGGAAACCTTCGCAGCGCTGCTCGACCAGGGCTGGACCGACGCGCTGCGCAAGAAGCACCCGAAGGAGACGCTCTACACATTCTGGGATTATCGCCGCAACCGCTGGCAGCGCGACGCCGGCCTGCGGCTCGACCATATATTGCTGTCCAAGAAACTGGCGCGCCGGCTGGCCGGGGCAGGCATCGACCGCGACGTCCGCGGCGAGCCCGGCGCCAGCGACCACGCCCCGGTTTGGGTTGAGTTGCGGTGAGGGCGGAGATTGGCCGTCATTGGCGTTTCGCCAATCTTAATCCTTCATGCGCAACCGGTCAGCCCGGTCGCGCGCCTTCGCGGGCGAAGGCCTCGATCAATGGCGTATACCCCTCAAGGTCGGGTTGGTGGCGAAGCTGTGGCTGGCGGCGGTCGTTGCCCAGGGCAGCCTTTCCGACGTGAAGACCTCGACGAAGGGCACATACCAATGATGCTCGTCCAGCATGGTCGCGCGAACATTGACGAAGAAGTCCAGGCCGTGCGGATGGGTGAACATCCAGTTCTTGCAATGCGGGCAGTAGAGTTGCCGGTGCGGGCCATGCATGCCGCCGACCACCGGCTCGCCTTGCGTAACGGTGAAGCCGCTGCTTGGCACCGCCATAGTCAGGGAATAAGCACTCGCGCTCAGCTTCTGACAGCCGGTGCAATGACAGGCAATGGTCAGCAAGGGCGGCGCACTTATGCGAAAGCGTATCCCACCGCACAGGCAGCCGCCTTCCCACGGTAATTTCCACCCATCCATCATTGGCCTCGATCGGTCTTGAGCCCTGCCGAGCGATTCAAGCGCGCGACCGGGCAACATTGCGGCGGCCGAGAGTGTCGCCAGGCCATATCGAGCGCTTTGGCGCAGGGGAGCCTTTTGCGCTCGATGTTTCGCTGATGATCTCGGAATTGAACCGGGCATCGACAAGCCCGGCGCCGACCTGCATCATTGCGGACGAAGCGAACAGCGGCGCGAGGGGAGCTCGATGAACAGGTTTGTCGACAGGCTGCTGGCAATGCTGCTGCTGGCGATCGGCATGCTCTGCTTCACACGCGTGTATTTCGCGCTGGGGGGCGGGGGCGTCGGCGACGCTTTCGCGTCGGTGCGCCTGGCTTTCTTCGGGACAGCGGGTGTTGTCTCAGCTCTTGCAGCCCTGCTGTTCTGGGCCGGCCTGTTGCCGGGCCGGTCGACGCACGATCCGAAGGTGCCGCTGTTCGGCAGGGGTGCCGAAACGCAACCCGGCGGACGACCACGCCTGCGGCGGCTCTTTGCCGTCGTTCCGCTCCTCGCCGTGCTCGTTCTGGTGGCCGACCAACTCGGCCCCTGGTCGCGGCAGCCACAGGATGCCGGCAAAAGCCTGATCGCCGAGCAAACTGTGCCGAGCGCGCCGGAAGGCCAAGGCGTCACCAGCGCACCGACCCCCGAACCGGAAGCGATACAGCCGCCAACTCCTGCCTCGCCATCCGAGGTCGCGCTGGCCCCACCTGTTTCACGGCCGGAGCCTGCTCCAGCCCCGGCTGCGCCACCGCAGACCGTCGCGCCGCTGCCTCAGGCTCCGCCGCCGCAGCCGACGCAGCCTGATGGCCACCGCGAGCCCGTCGTCTGGCTGGCGGTGGCGTCAGACGGTCACTCGATCATGAGCGCCAGTACCGACCGCACGATCAAGCTCTGGGATATCGATGGCAAGCGCCTGATCCGCACCCTCGGCATCCACAAGGACATGGCGCGTACCGCGCTTTTCCTGCCCGATGGGGCGCGGGCGCTGACGGCGGGCGACGATGGCGAGATCGTGCTGCGCCAGCTCGCCGATGGCGCGGTGCTGCACGTCTTCTCATCAGGCCAGAACGGCGGCGTCAACAAGCTGGCGATCAGCCCCGACGGCAAACGTGCCGTCAGCGGGCACGACACCGGCAGGGTCATCGTCTGGGATATCGATAAGGGCTCGGTGCTGCATGTGATGCCGGGGCACGACTGGTCGATCAGCGGGGTCGCCGTCTCGCCCGACGGCACACGCGCGATCAGCGGCAGTATCGAGGGCACACTAAAACTATGGGACATCGACACCGGCAAGCAGCTGCGCAGCTGGCACGGGCATGAGCGCGGCCCCTATGACGTGGTGTTCACGGCCGACGGGCGCCATCTGATCACCGGCAGCGGCGATTATACGATCAAGCTCTGGGATCTCGACAGCGGCCGCGAAGTCCGCCGCCTCGAGGGCCATTCGGGCACGGTCTATGCGCTGGCGCTGTCGACCGACGGCAAGCGGCTGCTGTCCGGTTCGCTCGACGGCACGGCACGGCTGTGGGACATGGAAACCGGCAGCGAGACCGCGCTGTTCGACAGCCGGTCCGGACCGATCTACGCCGTGGCGTTCGCCGCCGACGGCACGGTGCTGACCGGCGGCTACGACCGCACCATCCGGGACTGGCCGGCAGGCGGCGGAGACGGGGTGGTGCTTTTCGCCGGAGCGCCGGAGTGATCAATTTCCTGATCGGCGCTTGAGCACCCCCCTCTGTCCTGCCGGACATCTCCCCCGCAAGGGGGGAGATCGGATGTCACTTCGGCTTTCGTCAATCTCCAGCGTTGAAAAGTTGGCGCTGTCGAGGACGCTGCCGATCTCCCCCCCTTGCGGGGGAGATGCGCTGGTGACAGTGCCGGCCTCCAGTGCCCGGCAGGGCAGAGGGGGTGTGAAAGAACGCGACCTGTGCAATATCGGCGCTGGGCCCCATCGTCGCGCAGGGTGCAGGGACCGAACATGACGACCAGTCTCCACATGGTCGAGGCATCGATCGCACAGCTGCGGCGGGCGTCGAGCTGGTCGGCGCCTGCCTGCGCAGGATTGCGCATTACGACCGCCATGGCATCGCCCTCAATGCCGTTCCCTTGCTCAATCCCAAAATGTTCGAGGAGGCGGCCGCGTCCGACTGGCGCCGCAGGAATGGTGCTGCGCTCGGGCCGCTGGACGGCATCCCCTATACCGCCAAGGACAGCTACAAGGTATCAGGCATGACAGTCGCCGCCGGCTCGCCGGCCTTCGAGCATCTCATCGCCAACGAGGACGCCTTCACCATCGGGCGGCTGCGGGCCGGCGGCGCGGTGCTGATCGGACTGACCAATATGCCGCCAATGGCCAATGGCGGCATGCAGCGCGGCGTCTACGGCCGGGCGGAAAGCCCCTACAATGCCGATTACCTGACCGCCGCCTTCGCGTCGGGCTCGTCGAGTGGCTCCGGCACCGCGACCGCCGCCAGCTTCGCCGCCTTCGGGCTTGGCGAGGAGACATGGTCGTCGGGCCGCGCGCCGGCCTCGAACAACGCGCTGGTCGCCTACACGCCGTCGCGCGGCGTCATTTCCGTGCGCGGCAACTGGCCGCTGGTGCCGACGATGGACGTGGTGGTGCCGCATACGCGCAGCGTGCCCGACATGCTCGAACTGCTCGACGTGATCGTCGCCGACGATCCGAACACAAGGGGCGATTTCTGGCGTGCGCAGCCCTGGGTGGCGCTGCCGAAGAGCTCGGATGTACGGCCGCCAAGCTACACCGGCCTCGAGCTGGAGGGAGCGCTCCGAGGCATGCGGCTCGGCGTGCCCCGCATGTATATCGGCCGCGATACGGACGTTGCGATCCAGACCCGCGCCTCGGTGCTGGAACTGTGGCAGCAGGCGGCGGCCGATCTGCGGCGGCTCGGCGCAGATGTGGTCGATGTCGATTTTCCCGTCGTCTCCAACTACGAGCGCGACCGGCCGGGAGCAAAAAACATGGTCGATCGCGGGCTGATTCCCAAAGGATTCGCCGAGCGCGAGATCTGGGACCTGTGCGTCTTCGCCTGGGACGATTTCCTGCGCGCCAATGCCGACCCTGCCATCGCCGATCTCGCGTCGGTCGACGGCGCAAAAATCTTTCCGCAGCCGCCGGGCACGCTGCCGGACCGTTATGAGGACAGTTTTGATGTGGCGGAATATGCCGAGCGGGCCAAGCGCGGCGTCACGGCATTCCTGGCCATTCCCGAGCTGGAGGCCGGCCTGAAAGGCCTGGAGGCGACGCGGCGCATCGATTTCGAGGATTGGCTCGATACACAAGGGCTCGACGCGGTGGTGTTTCCCGCCGTCGCTGATGTCGGTCGGGCCGATGCGGATGTCAACGAGGCGTCCGCTACGCTGGCCTGGCGCAACGGCACCTGGGTCGCCGATGGCAATCTGGCGCCGCGCCATCTCGGCATTCCGACCGTCACCGTGCCGATGGGCGCGATGGCCGATATCGGCATGCCGGTCGGCCTAACCTTCGCCGGCAAGGCCTATGACGACACCCGGCTGCTGCGGCTGGCCGGCGACTTCGAGCGTTTTGGCCAGCGCCGCAGCCGCCCGCCGCGCACGCCGGAACTTCCCGACGATGTTTTTTTCGCCCGACACAACGCGAGCATGCCCGGCGAGACGCCGCCGCTGACCGTGGCGCTTGCCGCCGAGACGCGCCATGCGGGTGATCAGGACGAGATAACGGTCACGCTAGATGTGGCCGGAACGGGAATCGAGACCAGCGTGAAAGTCCATGTCATCGGCGAGCCCATTCGCATGCAACGGACCGGCGCGCGCTTCACCGGGCGTGCAGTCGTGCCGGCCAAGGAGCATGAGAGAATTCACAGCGTCTGGCGCGGCGTGTACGGCTCGATCGTCACCGCCGTCGTGCGTCTTGAGGACGGACGCGCCGCCGGCGCCTACGTGGTGACCGGCGGGATCGGGTGACCATCGCACTTCGCCTTGTGCTGCGGCGCGCCGTCTGCAAACGGCTTTTCAATCCGCGTCAGTCCGGCTTGCAGGGGTCGGCCTTGGCCGCTGCTGTCTTCTCGCCCTCCTGCTGCGCCTCGACATCCTGCTGCGAGGTGGCAAGGTTTTTATCGCCGCCGGCTTCCTGGTTGGCAAGCGGCATGGTGTTGCCGGTCTTGTTGGCCGGGCCGCCCTTTACCCTGTTACCGGTATTCGCGTCGGTTTCGAGGGGCGCGCGCGTTGCGTCTTTTGCCACGCCTGATTGAGCTTCGATCGATGCGGTCGTGTCGTGGCAGGTAGCGCTTGCCGTGCCGGTCGTCAGCCCGATCATTGAGGTGGCGAGCAAAATAGCGGTTAGGGTCTTCATCTCGTCCTCCTTCGCTGTTTGAGGTGATCCTTCTAAACTGCCGGCCCTATCTGAGGTTCCGCCAATTCAGTTCGAACTTCGAATGTGGCGTCGTATTCCGATTGATTTGCGGGCTTCCGCAGGCGCCGCCTATCGCGTATTGGCGCGGGGAAACTCCCTTGGGCGCGCGTGAAAAGCATGATTCGACTGGAAAGCATCAGCAAGCAGAACGGCCGGCAGATCGTCTTCATCGAGGCCTCCACCTCCTTGCAGAAGGGCGAGAAGGTCGGCCTGGTCGGCCCGAACGGCGCCGGCAAGACGACGCTGTTTCGCATGATCAACGGCGAGGAGCAGCCCGACGAGGGCCAGGTCTCGGTCGATCGCGGCGTCACCATCGGCTATTTCAGCCAGGATGTCGGCGACATGGCGGGCCGCAGCGCGGTTGCCGAAGTGATGGACGGCGCCGGGCCGGTGAGCGAAGTGGCGGCCGAGATGGGCGCGCTCGAAGCGGCCATGGGCGATCCCGATCGCGCCGACGAGATGGACGCCATCATCGCCCGCTACGGCGACCTGCAGGCGCGTTTCGAGGAGCTCGACGGCTATGCGCTGGATGGCCGCGCCCGCGAGGTGCTGGACGGCCTCGGCTTCAGCCAGGAGATGATGGACGGCGACGTCGGAAAACTTTCCGGCGGCTGGAAGATGCGCGTGGCGCTGGCCAGGATCCTGCTGATGCGGCCCGACGCCATGCTGCTCGACGAGCCGAGCAACCATCTCGACCTGGAAAGCCTGATCTGGCTGGAACAGTTCCTGAAGAATTATGACGGCGCGCTGCTGATGACCTCGCACGACCGCGAGTTCATGAACCGCATCGTCGACAAGGTGGTCGAGATCGATGGCGGCTCGCTGACCGCTTACTCCGGCAACTATGAATTCTACCAGCAGCAGCGGGCGATCGCCGACCGGCAGCAGCTGGCGCAGTTCGAACGCCAGCAGGCGATGCTGGCCAAGGAGATCGCCTTCATCGAGCGCTTCAAGGCGCGCGCCTCGCACGCTGCCCAGGTGCAGAGCCGGGTGAAGAAGCTGGAGAAGATCGACCGCGTCGAGCCGCCAAAACGCCGCCAGAAAGTGTCGTTCGATTTCCAGCCGGCGCCGCGCTGCGGCGAGGACGTGGTGACGCTGAAGAACGTCCATAAGGGCTATGGCAGCCGCCCGATCTATCAGGGGCTGGATTTCCAGGTGCGCCGCCGCGAGCGCTGGTGCGTGATGGGCATCAACGGCGCCGGCAAGTCGACGCTGCTGAAGCTGGTCGCCGGCGCTTCCGCGCCGGACAATGGCACGGTGGCACGCGGGCCTAGCGTCAAGATGGGCTATTTCGCCCAGCACGCCATGGAAGTGCTGGAGGGCGAACGCACCGTGTTCCAGACGCTTGAGGGCGCCTTTCCGCAGGCCGGCCAGGCGCCGTTGCGCGCGCTGGCCGGCTGCTTCGGCTTTTCCGGCGACGAGATCGACAAGAAATGCCGGGTGCTGTCGGGCGGCGAGAAGGCGCGGCTGGTGATGGCGCTGATGCTGTTCGATCCGCCCAACCTGCTGGTGCTGGACGAGCCGACCAACCACCTCGACATCGCCACCAAAGAGATGCTGATCACGGCACTTTCGCAGTATGAGGGCACTATGCTGTTTGTCTCCCACGATCGGCATTTTCTGGCGGCGCTGTCGAACCGTGTGCTGGAACTGACGCCGGAGGGCATCCACACCTATGGCGGCGGCTATACGGAGTATGTCGAGCGAACCGGGCAGGAGGCGCCTGGGTTGCGGAGCTGAGGCGCAGAGCGGCGTTGCCGCTCACCATGACCCAAACGCTCGATTCCGGAAAGGAAGCACGGGCTGCTCAGCCGTGTATCACAATTTCGCGCAGCGGATCGCCGCCGTCGATGAACAGCCGGCCTTGCGCCGTCAACGCGGCCTTGAGCCGTTGCAGGGCGATTTTTCCTGCTTCGGGATGACGCCCGTCCAGCGCGCCGACGCGCACCGCAACTGCAATGTCGAAGTGCTTTTCGTCCGCCTCAAGGTTGAAGTCCTCGATGGCGACCTGACGAAAGCTCAGCCGGCCCGCTGCAATCTCGGCGCGCGAGGCGGCCCTGGCCTGCGCGATGGCTTTGGCCGAGCGGTCGATCGCCAGCACGTGACCGTCGCCAATCCGGCGCACGATCTCGCGCGTTGCAGCACCTGGGCCGCAGCCGATCTCCAGCACGCGCATGCCGTGCCGCAAAGGCAGCGCGTCAACGATCGCCAAAAGCCTTGGCGATAAGTCGTTCGCCATTCCTCTTCTCCAGCCTTTCCGTGAGCCGAGATTAGCGACCATGGCTGGCGACGGGAAGGCCGACACCTGAGGGATCGCGGACATCGTCGAAGTGTTCACCGCCGGTTATTGAGGAGGGGCGCCCCTTGATCGATATCGAAGAGGCCGACGATCGGTCGACTTCTCAACTGCGCGACAGGAACAGCAGGGATACTTAAAGAAAGAATAAAGGCCGAGCGGCCCGGCGTCGTTGGCCTGAGGGGGGCGGGACTGGCGCCGAGCCTAACCGGTTGGGGGGTAGATCACCGGCCACCTGCATACATACGCTAAATCTAATTTAAGAGCAAGCTAATGTAACAGTGATTCAATGTTGCGCGTTGGCGATTTTCCAGCGGTTGTTTCCAATCAGCTGGTGTTTCTGGCGGCCGCTGCCTGGCCGCGTGCGTCACTCTTATGGCGGCGGCTATACCCGACATGTTGAGCGCACCGGCCAAGAGGCGCCGGGGGCGCGGGGTGAAGCGCAAGAGCGCCGGCTTGACCCTGCACTAGGCCGGCGACATTGTGCTGGTCGCCAGTCCATAACGGTCATGTGGGAATGGATTTTCGCAACGCCATCGATGAATCGCTGGCCTGGGCCAGCCGATGGTTCGACTACGCCGTCACGCCGTGGTTTTTCTATCAGGCTGCCATCATCGTCGTGCTCTTCCTCGTCGCGAGGCTCGCAGCGCAGCGCATCGAACCGCTCGTGGAGAACCGGGCACGCCAGATCAAGGGGCATCCCGGACTGTTGAGGGTCGTCGTTGCCCTGTTGCGGCGCACCGACTGGATCCTGTTCACGGTCTTCCTGCTTGCCGCGCTCGTTCTCATGCGCGCCGTCACCTGGCCGAGCCGGACCCATTTCATCTATATCGCGCTCTCCCTATCGCTTGCGTGGCTGTTTGCGTCGGTGCTGTCGCGCATCGTCCGCAATCGCTTTGTCGCGCGGGCTCTCGCCTGGCTGACCTGGATCTATGCGGCCCTTGTCATCCTGGGCATCGACGACGACGCCGCGACTTTCCTGGACGGCCTCGCAATACCTTTGGGCGCGGTGCGCCTCTCGGCGCTCATGGTGCTGAAAGCGGCGCTGCTGCTGATCGCCACGGTTTGGCTTGCGGTTGTCGTCGGCAAGTATATCGACGAGCGCGTCCGCATCTCCGAAGAGCTGACGCCCTCGATCCGCGTCCTCGTCGGCAAGGTCGCAAAGGTCGGCCTTGTGCTGGTGGCGGGTGCCATCGCCCTGTCTTCCGTCGGTCTCGACCTGACGGCCCTGACGATATTTTCCGGCGCCGTCGGCGTCGGCCTGGCTTTCGGGCTGCAGAAGGTGGTTTCGAATTTCGTCTCCGGCATGATCATCCTGCTCGACAAGTCGATCAAGCCGGGCGACACCATTTCGCTCGAAGGCACTTTCGGCTGGGTGCGCGAATTGCGGGCGCGGTTTGTCTCGGTGGTGACGCGCGATGGCCGCGAATACCTGATCCCGAACGAGGACTTCATCACCCAAAGGGTCATCAACTGGTCGTTCAGCGACAACCTCGTGCGGCTCGACGTGAATTTCGGCGTCTCTTACGACGCCGACCCGCATAAGGTCAGTGAACTGGCGATCAAGGCCGCCATGAGCGTCGGCCGGGTCGAAGCGGACCGGCGGCCGGTCTGCTGGCTCACCGACTTCGGCGAATCCTCGCTCAATTTCGTGCTGCGCTTCTGGATCCACGACCCTCAGCAAGGCCTGACCAATGTGCGCGGCAGGGTGCTTTTGGCGCTGTGGGACACTTTTAGGGAAAACGGCATCGACATCCCCTATCCGCATCGCGAGATCATCATGAAGCCGGATGGGCGCGCTGAGAAATCAGGCGGGCGCTGAAGCTGCCAATCTCCCCCTTGTGGGTCCCTTGTGGGCCGGTCAATCGCATTTGGATTCTTGCGAAGGTGGACCCCACCCTCCCCACAAGGGGGAGGGAACGCTGCCGCGCGCCTTAACTTCCCCTTTGGCGCCCGAAAGGCATGGCAATTTGCCGAGGTCAGCGCAAACGGAAGTCTCCCTCCCCCTTGTGGGGAGGGGTTAGGGGTGGGGGTACATCGTAGAGCGAAAGCCTCGGCTTTCCACCTGCAATAGCCCTGCCTTCGCGGGGGAGATTGGCAGCTTCGCCGCTGAGTGCATCCGGCAAGGGTTCGCACCCCGGCTCCAATGCTGTATCAGCCCCGAGTTCAAGGAGCCTGCGATGACCTCACACCTCGACACCCCCGAAACCGGCATGGTGGCCGACCCCGACGCCGCGTGGCAGGACGATGTTCGCGCCGGCGTGCGGCAGGTGCGCGATCTCGACTCCCTGCCGCTGTCGCCAGCCGAGCGCGCGGCGGCTCAAGCCGCGGCCACGCGCCACAAGGTTCGCATCCCAAAAGCCTATCTCGAGCTGATCGACTGGAGCGACCCCGCCGATCCGATCCGGGCGCAGGTCATCCCGTCGCCCGAAGAGCTGGCCGAGCAGGAAGGCGAGCTCGACGATCCGATCGCCGACCACGTCTTCAGCCCGGTGCCGCGATTGACGCATCGCCATGCCGACCGGGTTCTGCTGTTTGCGACCTACCAGTGCGCGGTCTATTGCCGGTTCTGCTTTCGCAAGGAGTCGCTGACCTCGATCGGCCGGGGTTTTTCGCGCGAGGCGCTGGAGCCGGCCTTCGCCTATATCGAGGCCCACCCCGAAATCCGCGAGGTGATCCTGACCGGCGGCGATCCGCTGTCGCTGCCGGACAAGGCGCTGGCAGAAATCCGTGCCCGCATCGAGGCGGTTGCGCATGTGCGGCTCTTGCGCATCCACACGCGCGTGCCCGTAGCGCTGCCCTCGCGCGTCACGTCAGGAATGGTTCGCTCGCTGCAGGGCCGGCTGATGGTCACCGTCGTCACCCATTTCAACCACGCGCGGGAGATCACGCCGGCCACCGAAGAAGCCTGCCGCGCGTTGCGGCAGGGCGGCTTCGTGCTGCTCAACCAGAGCGTCCTGCTGAAAGGCGTCAACGACACCGTCGAGGTGCTGGAGGAACTGTGCCGCGAGCTGATGTACCGCCTCGGCATAAAACCCTATTACCTGCACCACGGCGACCTCGCGCGCGGCATGGCGCATCGGCGCACCACGATTGCCGAGGGACGGGCGCTGGTCAGCGCCTTGCGGGCGCGCCTGTCGGGCATCTGCAACCCCGTCTACGTGCTGGATCTGCCCGATGGCGGCGGCAAGGTGCCGCTCGGCCCGTGCTATGTCGAGGCGCGGGACGGGGAGACGTGGCGGATTCGCGGGCAGGACGGTGAGCTGAGGACATATACGGAGATTGTCGGCGACCCTTGAAAGCTTGGTTCCTCGCCCGGCGAAGGGCCCTTCCTCAAGCGCGAAACTCCAACTGCCGCGCTAGTTGGAACCGGATCCAATGCCTCGCATTTTAACAGATGACGGGGCAGAGGAGCACAAGGTGAGAGCTTTATCAGCGGTACTTGGCGGCTTCGTGCTGACGCTAGCGGTTTTCGCCAGCGGGTTGGCCTTCGCCCTCTGGATTCTCTCCGCCGAACCGGTGCGGCCGGTCGCTCCGACTTCCAGCGTTGCCGAACTGTGGCCGAGGGAGCCGCGGAAGGTCAACCCCGCTTCGCAGCAGCTTGAGCGCCTTCCCGCCCGCGCGGTCCCAGAGGTCGCAGAGGTCGCAGCGGTCCCAGAGGTCCCAGAGGTTGCAGAAGTCCCGGCTGATCAGGCCCCATTTGATCAGGCCCCAGTTGATCGCACCGCGAAACCTGCCGATGCCGCAGCTTCGCCGCCCGACACCACCGCTACCGCCTCCGTCAAGCCGGCAACGCCGGCAACCGACGAGCAGCAGGGGATGCCCGCCGCCCATGTGGAATGGTGCGCCAGCCGCTACCGCTCCTACAGGCCAAGCAACGACCACTACACGTCCTACAGCGGAGAGCAGCGTCCGTGCATCTCGCCCTATCTCGATGCCGGTTGGGCCGACCGCGCCGCACAGCCTGCCGACGATGGCGCCAGCTATGTCGAGGCGACCGACACGTGGTCGATGGATGGCGATGTTCCGGCGGATGAAACCGGCGGCGCCTGGCTTCCGCCCGACCACGTGCAATATTGCTTCAGCCGCTACCGCTCCTACCGGCCGGAAGACAATACCTACCAGCCCTATTCCGGCGGCCCGCGCCGGCAGTGCGAGTAGCCGGCAGGTGGCGAACTGGCGGCCGCAGTGCATGGCGTCTGTGCGACCCCATCCAACGATCACGCAGACTTCTTGGATCGTTCGGGTTGGCGTGGCGTTCATCCGATACAAAAAGGAGGAATCAGCATGAGCGACGACCGGGAAGACAAGATTCGTGAGCGCGCATACCAGATCTGGGAACGCGAAGGCGGGATCCACGGCGATCCCGAGCGGCACTGGCACCGGGCCGAGGCCGAGATCGACAGGGAGGCAGCCCTGCCGCTGACGGCAGGCGATGCCCTGCCGGAAACCCGCGAGGTCGCGAGCTCCGACGTCTTGACGGTGGAGGCCCTGGCGGTGCGCACCGGCATATCGGGCGAACAGGCGCAGGAGCTGATCGACAGGTTGGGCAACGACTGGGCGGCGATCGAACAAGCCGCGCGCAACCTCAAGGGCAAGCAGCGGCTCGGGGAGTGACTGATGATCAGAAAACTCAAAGACGGAAAATACCGCCTCTATTCGCGCAAGAAGGACGAAAAGACCGGCAAGCGCCGCAATCTCGGAACGTTTGACAGCCGCGAGGCTGCGGAGAAGCACGAACGCGAGGTGCAGTATTTCAAGAAGCATTGAGGCGGCGTGCCGTCCCTTGCCAGGCAGCCGCGCCGGATGACCCCTTACTTCGGCGTAGGGTGTAGAATTCTAGCGAGTGCGGGATACCGCTCTGGGGACAGCGAACTTTCATGTTTCCCTGCCTCTTCGTGTTATTGTGGATACGAGGAGATTGGCCCGTGAGCGAGAGCCGCAAGCTAGCCGCGATCCTTGCCGCTGATGTGGTCGGGTACAGCCGGCTGGCGAGCACGGATGAAGATCGTACTTTGGCCCGGTTGCGGGCACTTCGAAGCGACCTGATCGACCCGACCATCGCCGTGTACAACGGTCGTATGGTCAAGCGCACAGGCGATGGTGCGTTGGTTGAATTCCGCAGCGTGGTAGATGCCGTGCGCTGCGCCATAGAAGTGCAGAATGGCATGGTCGAGCGCAACGCCGGCGTGCCCGAGGACCGCCGCATCGAGTTTCGGATTGGGATACATTTGGGCGACGTGGTCGAAGAAAGCGACGGCGACCTGATGGGCGACGGCGTCAACATTGCCTCGCGTCTGGAGGGTGTCGCTGCCCCGGGCACCATCTGCCTGTCCGAAGACGCCTATAGGCAAGTCAAGACGAGACTAGACGTTTCGGTCAATGATCTCGGCGACACCCAGCTCAAGAATATTGCCGAACCGATCCGGGTTTATTCACTCCGAGTCGGCACCGCGGCTCACGCAAAGGCGCCTGTGACGCCCGAACTTTCGGAAGCTCTGCTTTCGACAGCGGCACCGCCTCAGTTATCGATCGCCGTGCTGCCCTTTGCCAACATGAGCGGTGATACCGAGCAGGAATATTTCGCCGACGGAATCTCCGAAGACATCATCACAGCTCTCTCAAAGCTGTCGCAGCTGTTTGTGATCGCTCGCAATTCGTCCTTCACTTTCAAGGGCAGGAACGTGAACGTTCAGAAGGTGGGCCGGAACCTCGGCGTGCATTACGTGCTGGAGGGCAGCGTCCGCAAATCCGGCAACAGGGTACGTATCACCGCGCAGCTTATTGACGCGACCACAGGCGGACATCTGTGGGCGGAGCGCTTCGATCGCAACCTGACCGATATCTTTGCCGTACAGGACGACGTTACGCAGCAAATTGTCGACGCGCTGGCGCTCAACCTGACAAAGGGCGACCAGCAGCGGCTCGCGACCGAGCAAACCGGCAACCTGGACGCATATGACTGCTTTCTTCATGGCCGAGAGCAGCTATGGCGGTTCACGAAAGCGGAAAACATCAAGGGCCGGGAGCTGTTGCAGCGCGCCGTCGAATTCGACCCGAAATTCGCTCCCGCCTACGCGTTCCTCGCGTTCGCAAAGATACTGGACTATGCAAACCAGTGGAGCTCGTCGTGGTCGAACGCAATGGCACAAGCGGAAATGTTCGCGGCACGGGCAGTGGCGCTCGACGATCGATATCCTTACGCACATTGGGCGCTGGGCATCGTCGAATTGTATTCGCGACGGCATGAGGCGGCCATCTGCTCGGCTAAACGCTTGATCGCTCTTGCGCCAAATCTTGCCGAGGGGCACGAAAATCTCGGTTACGCACTGCATTATTCCGGCAAGCCTGAGGACGCACTCCGGTGTTTCGACAGGGCAATGGCCTTGAACCCGTATTATCCGGACGTGTACCTTCACTTCCAGGCGCAAGCGATGTTCCAGTTGCGCAGGTACGAAGAGGCAATTGGGATCCTGAGGCGGCGACTTGTTCGTAACCCTTCCACCGACGTCTCACGCGTGCTCCTGGCGGCGAGCTACGGCCATCTGGGTCGGTTCGAAGAAGCCCGTCGCGAGTGGCAGGAAGTGTTTCGCGTCAACCCCTAATATTCACTGGAACATCGCCGCAAAGTATTGCCCTACAAGGATCCCAACGATTTCGAGCTGATCGTGGATGGCCTTCGCAAAGCCGGCCTCGTATGAGCACCTGACCGGGCGAGGTCCGGTATTGAACCTCCTGCAGCCACTGCTTCGAAGGAACAGCACGACCGCTGTGCGGCACGCTGATGACTGGGGCGGGGCGGGCAGCGGACTGGCAGCTTCGGGCTGCGAACATTCAACAGCGGACATTCAAGTTGGTGTGGGCATCGTCGTGACCTGACCCTGAGCTGCCCTTCATCGGCCGACTTCGTCGCCCGAAAGCCGACTTTCACCGCAAGCAGCGCCCATGACCAGAAACGGAGATTCTTATGATCGGCTCTGAGATCAACGAGCAGTCGTCGTTGATTCGGCTGATAGCGTCCCGCGAGCCCGATAGGACGCGTTCGGACGTCTCCGTAACGATAGCGTCGCCGCACGAAGACGTAGGTGATCACGTGGGAGCATGTTGGGTCCGCCTTTCCTTCCCCCAACCTTCAAGCGGGGCGCCTCAATCGATCGAAATCCTGGCGCCCACCGCGCCGTTCAAGAGGCGTCTGAGATGGAAACTGGCCAAATGATCTTCAGGCCACTGTCCGACTTCAGCGGCGAACGCGGCAAGCGCGCCCGGATCGCCAGTTTCCAGCTTCGCAAATGCCTGTAGATAGGCGGCCGTTGCTGGCTCGTCGTATTGCTCCCGCCTGAGTGGCTCGAAGGCGCGCAGCGGTTCGGACCTACCCCTCAGCACCAGGTCTCCGACCGGCAAGCCGCGAAAATCGGGCACTTGCTTGGCGGCAGCCTCGCTGACGCAGATGCGCGTGCCGAGCTGCTTGTTTGCCGCCTCCAGCCGCGCCGCTATGTTGATGGAGTCGCCGTAGGCGGTGTAGTCGAAGAAACGTCCGCGGCCGAAATTGCCGACGATTGCAGGCCCTGCATTGACGCCGATGCGTGTCACGCCGAGCGCGATGCCGCGTTGGTGCCAGGTCTCCCGGAAGGCTTGAGAGAAGGCGTCGAGGTCGAGCGCGCACGCGATCGCGCGTACCGCATGATCCGGCTGGTCGCCGGGCGCACCGAACAATACGTGAAGCGCGTCACCGACGATCTTGGCTAACGTCCCCTCATGCCCAAAGACAATGTCGCTCATGCCAGCGAGATAGTCGTTGAGCAGGTCACCGAGCACGCTCGGCTCGATCGTTTCGGCCAGCATCGTGAAGTCGGCAATGTCGGTGAACAGCGCCGCCACATCGCGCCGCTGCCCAGCGAGATCGATGCTGTCTTGCGCGCCCGCGAGCCGCTCCGCAAGGTTAGGAGAGAAGTAGCGCGACAAAGCCGCATGCGCCCGCTCGGCGGCGGCCTGACGGCGCCGCGCTTCGCGCAGGATCTCGATGTGGCGCAGCGTCTTGGCGATCGTAGCCTCAAGGTCGGGAAAGTCGATCGGTTTGGTGAGAAAGTCGAAGGCGCCGCGGTTCATCGCCGTGCGGATGTTGGTCATGTCGCCGTACGCCGAGACGATGATGGTCGACAGCTGAGCCTCGGCCTCTTGCAGCCGTTGCAGGAGCGAAAGGCCGTCCATGCGCGGCATGTTGATGTCGCTCACCACCATGTCTATGTCGTCGTTTCCATCGAGTATCGCCAGGGCCTCCACACCATCGCGGGCGAACATGAAGCTGATCGCGCCGTCGCGGATATGACAGCGGAATTTCTGCCTGACCAGATCCTCCAGGTCCGGCTCGTCGTCGACCACCAGGATGTGCGCAGTCACGCGACCCACCGTAGCCTGGTTTCGATTTCCGCTCGCAAAGCGGAGAAGTCGATCGGCTTGGTCAGAAACGCCGCGGCGCCTTCCTCCATCGCAGTACGCCTGGTCTCGGAGTCGCCATAGGCGGTGATCATGATCACCGGTACATCGGGACGGGCCTCTCTCGCCTTCGGTAAGAATTCGAGCCCGCTCATGCCAGGCATGTTGATGTCGGAGAGAATAAGGATCAACGTCGTGCCCTCCACCTCCCCGATCACGCGAAGAGCCGCGTGTGCAGAGAGCGCGAATTCCATAGCGAAGCGGCCAGAACGCAGGTCCCGGCGGAATCGCTGGCGGAACAGGACCTCGACGTCTGGTTCGTCGTCGACCACCAGTATGAGCGGGTTCATTGGGCGGCTGCCTTCTTGCCGACCGATGCAGCGCCGCGTGGCAACAGGATGCGGAACTCGGTGAACTCGCCCGGCTTTGTGTCCACTTCGAGCGTGCCCGCGTGCTGTTTCACGATGATGTCGTGGCTGAGCGACAGGCCGAGCCCAGTCCCTTCGCCAGCTGGTTTCGTGGTAAAGAACGGGTTGAACATCTTCTCGACCACCTCCGGCGGGATGCCAGTGCCGTTGTCGCGCAGCCTGATCTCGACCTTGTCGCCAAGGCTCTTCGTCGAGGCGCACAGCACCGGCGAATAGGCGTTGCCATCGCCCTGGCCGCGATGCGTTGTCGCATGAAAGCTATTGGAGATCAGGTTGAGCAGCACGCGCGTGATCTCCTGAGGATATAAGTCGACATCGCCGGCGTCGGGATCGAGGGACTTCTCGACTGTGATGTTGAAATCCCTCCGTTCGGCGCGGGCCCCATGATAAGCGAGATTGAGGCTCTCCTCGACGATGGCGTTGATGCTGGTCGGCCGGTGCTCTCCGGATCCTTGTCGCGAATGGAGCAGCATGTTCTTGACGATCGAGTCGGCTCGCCTGCCGTGCTGCACGATCTTTTCGAGGTCGCCCTTGAGCAGTCCAGTCAGTTCGTCGACCTCTTTGCGAATTGGTCCGTCCAAAGGGGCACTGTCCAGCGCTTGCCGCAGCTCTTCGACAAGTTCTAGGGAGACGGCAGAGAAATTGTTGACGAAGTTGAGCGGGTTCTTGATCTCATGCGCGATGCCCGCGGTGAGCTGGCCAAGCGAAGCGAGCTTCTCGGTTTGGATAAGCCGATCCTGAGCGGCCCGAAGTTCCTCCAGGGAGCTCGACAATTCGCTGGTGCGCTTCTGCACTTCCTCGAACAGGCGCACGTTCTCGATAGCGATAACGGCCTGATCGGCAAACGTTTCAACGAGTTCGATCTGCTTTTCAGTGAACGGCCGCACAGTCGAGCGGGTCAGGATGAAGACGCCGACTGCCGATCCCTCACGGACCAGCGGCACGGCGAGCAACGAACGGTAGCCGCCGAGGCTCTGAAAGTCGGTCAAGGTGTAGCTGGGGTCGGCGAGCACGTCCGGCAGGTGCACGGTGTGCCGGTCCAGCACCGCACGCGAAGTGGCGCTGCCTTGGCCGATCGTCAGAGGGTTTTCTTTCGCATAGTCCACCAGTTCCTGCGGGAATCCTGCATTCGCGGCAAATTGATAGGTTTCGCCATCGCGGCGCATGATAGAGCCCATATCGGCTTCGCATACGCGCGTAGCCGTCGCGGCAAGAGCGCCAAGCACCGCCTGGAGGTCAAAGGTCGAGCGACTGATGACCTTCAGCACGTCGGCGATTGCGGTCTGCTGCCGCAGGGTTTCGCCGAGCTCGGCGGTGCGCGCCTGCACCTCGTCAAACAGGCGCACGTTTTCGACAGCGATGACCGCCTGATCTGCGAAGGTTTGCAGGAGCGCAATCTGCTGGGCCGGAAAGAGTCCTGGCTCCGATCCCGCAACCGCAATCGCGCCGATCGCTTGGCCGTTCTTCAACATAGGCACTGCGGCGATGCTGCGAGCGGTGACAGCCGTCACCACATCGCCAAGCGCGTAGTCGGGATCCTCATACACGTCGGGTATCTGCTCGACATTGCCACTCAGTACCGCGCGGGCCGTAGCCCCAGAGCGGCCAGGCGAAAGGGGATAGGCGCCGCTCATCGCCTGATAACCAGCCGGAGAGAGCCCATGTTGAGCCACGAAATGGATGAGCGCGCCGTCGTATCTAAAGACTGCTGAAAACTCCGCCTCGCACAGCCGCGCCGACGCCTCGGCGATCATGTCGAACACTGGTTGTACGTCGGTCGGCGAACTCGAGATGACGCTGAGAATGTCGTTGGTCGCCGTCTGCTGCTCCAGCGACGCTGTTAGCGCACGGTTCCGCGCCTGCACCTCTTCGAATAGCCTGACGTTCTGGATAGCAATGACAGCCTGGTCGGCGAAGGTTTCGACCAGGTTGACCTGCTTCGCAGTAAAGGGTGCGACCTCGGTCCGGCGCAGCAGGATCGTTCCGATGGCCTCTCCGTCGCGCAGAAGGGGAGTCCCCAGTATGGTGCGATGGCCGAGCCGCTCAGCCATTGCGCGCCCCGCCGCGAACTCGTCGCCTGCCGACATGAGATCGGGCACCTGGATAGTCCTGGCATCGACAACCGACCGACCGGCCACCCAATCGCGTCTGAGTGGAAATTTCGTAAAGTCGATCGGGATCGGGCCGAAATGCGCGGCGATGACCAGCGAATCCTGCTCCTTCAGCAGAACCGCGGCGTCATAGGCCGCGCAGAGCCTTGCCGCGTTTTCCACGACCGTCTTCAGGACGGGTTGGATGTCGGTGGGTGAAGCGGCGATGACGCCCAGCACCTCGCTGGTCGCAGTCTGCTGCTCAAGCGCTTCGCCGAGATCGCGCGTGCGTGCCTCGACCTCTTCGAACAGGCGCACATTTTCGATGGCGATGACGGCCTGGTCTGCGAAGGTTCCGAGGAGCTCGATCTGCTTGTCGGTGAAGGGCGCTACCGTCCGGCGGGCGAGCACCAGCACGCCGATCGCCTTGCCTTCGCGCATCAAGGGGACGCCGAGCAGTGTTCGGTAGCCGGCCTTCGCCTGCGGTTCGAAATAGGTATAATCCGGATCGGCGAGTACGTCGGCGACCTGCACCAGGGCCCCGTCGAGGAGCACACGGCCGACAATCGAGCCACGCCCCGTATCGAGCCGACGGTCCTTGTTGTAGACGAGCCAGTCGGGCGGAAATCCGAAGCTGCTGGCATAGTAGAAGCCGGGGCCTTCGCTACGGCAGATGCCGGACATGTCCGCTTGACAGAGACGGGCTGCAGACTCTGTCAAGGTATCGAGAACGGTCTGGAGGTCGAATGCTGACCTGCTGATGACCCTGAGCACATCGGCGGTGGCGGTCTGCTGTCTGAACGCTTCGGCCGCCTCGCGGTTCCTGGCGTCGAGGCTGGTGACGAGACGTACGTTCTCCATAGCGATAACGGCCTGGTCGGCGAATGTCTGCACGACCGCAATCTGGCGGTCGCTGAAGAGTCGCGCTTCGGTTCGCGACAGCGAAATCACACCGACCACCTCGCCATCTCGCTTCAGCGGGACTGCGAGCGCGGCACCATAGTCGGCGAGCTTATGGCCAGCAAGCGAGCTGCAGCGCGAGTCGCTCTGCACATCCTCAATGTTGAACACCTCGCCAGCAAACGCGGCACGGCCCGAGGTGGTAACTGCGTCCGCTGCGGGCGTGATCGGATTGGCTCGCACATAGGCGACCCATTCGTCCGGATAATTGACGTGCGCTGCTAAGAATAGCTGCCCGTTGCGGCTCAGCCATATGACGCCGCGCGATGCCTCACACAGGCGGATGGCCGTCTGCGTCAAAGCAGTGAGCACCGCGTCGAGGTCAAAAGCCGAACGGCTGATCACCCTCAGGACGTCGGCAGCGGCTGCCTGTTGCTCGCGAGTCTCGTCCAACTCCTGGGTGAGGAGCGCAACCTTCTGCTCGAGCTCGATGAGCGAGCCCGGCACACCCAGTTCCTTCATCGGAATGGTCCCAGACACAGCGTTAAGCATAGCCCGAATACGTCATTGGTACCACTGCCGATCGCGGGCGCTTCGCGCCCTGAAAATTAGGGACAAACCGTGTCATCTGCACCACCTCCGGTTCGATGATACGGATCACGGAGCGCTGGGCGCGATTGCCAAGTTGATCGCGCTGCAGACCAATCGCAGGCCGGTCAACGGAACCGGGCGCCCCCGTCCCCACGAAGCAGCGGAAGCAACGCAGCCATTTTACACGACGCAGCAAGACTCTCCGTGTCGATGCGCTGCAAATTGCCAATATTGGTTGAGGTGGCGACAATGTCGGATTAGGAACTGTTCTTTCCCCCGCTGACTTGCGACGAGGGCTTGCCTTTCGGCTTCTTCGAGGGAAAATCCGCAAGGGATCGATTCCGGGGCTTGGCGCGAAGGTCCGGTTCGCAGAAGCGCTCGGAATGTCAAGAAATGGCGCAACCACGACCCTCAGCGAGGTTCTTGGGATGTCGGCTTTCAGGAAGCGGCAATGCTGATCTCAATGTCCGACATCGTCGCCCTGCCGCTCGACAGAATTTGGCGTGAGCGGCAAGGCGACGTTGGGGTGACAAGTTGCTGCCAAGATTACGAGCGGCAGCCCGGTAGCAGAGCCAGTGGCCGCCGTCCTGCGGTCAGATCTCAGTTCCCTCTGCAAGAGCGAGCGCGTCTTCCATGTCCACTCCAAGATATCTTACGGTGTTTTCGATCTTGGTGTGACCAAGGAGTATCTGCACCGCTCGGAGATTGCCGGTAGCCTTGTAGATGATCGATGCCTTGGTGCGGCGAAGCGAATGCGTGCCGTATTCCTCGGGACGCAGACCGATCGCTCCGACCCATTCATCGACCAGACGGGCATACTGCCTCCTACTGATGTGGGCCGAATGGTCAATTCTGCTCGGGAAGGCATAATCGTCGACGCTTCCTGCCTCGCCTTTCCAGCCAAGCAAGCAGGCTCGACCGGGCGTCAGCCATCAGCTCAAACTGAACCGGCCGGCCCGTCTTCTGCTGCACCACCATCGCACGCGTCCGAATCTCGTGACCGACCACTAGGGTGCCGATCTTGATTTTCACGAGATCGCAGCCGCGCAACTTGCTGTCGATCGCGAGGTCGAACAACGCTCGATCGCGCAATCGGGCCTCCCGATCCAAGAAAAACCGGATCGTCCATATCTGCCGAGGCTTCAGCGCTCGTTTCGCGCCAACCTTCTTCCCAGCATTCCAAGCCCGTCGCTCCTGCAGCACAGGATCATATTGAGAATGTCCAATCGTGTATCTCCTTCCGGCTATCATCGGCCGAGAGGGAAACGGGTATCCAAGAGAGGGCTTGGGGGCCGACTGCGGACTGTCAGTTTTCGGCCATCGAGGTGCAGAAGCGGACGTACGCAGCGCTCAAAGGGTGGCCTGGATGTGACCCACAGCGGACTCTCGCTTTCTTCTGAAGCAGAGTCAGACTACGCAGCCATCTGTGCCCGCCGTATGTCGCGGGCCGGTGGTTTGCCGAACAGACGGCCATATTCGCGGGTGAACTGAGGCACGCTCTCATAGCCCACCGCATATGCCGCCGAACTCACGCTCGTGCCATCGGCCAGCATCTGGCGCCGAGCCTCGATCAGGCGCAACTGCTTCTGGAATTGCAAGGGAGACAGCGTGGTGGTCTGGCGGAAACGCTGGTGGAAGGACGAGGTGCTCATCCCCGCGGCCTCGGCCAGTTCCTCGATGCGGATCGGCCGTGCATAGCTTTCGCGGATCATGGCGACCGCACGGGCGATGCGTTGTGCATGGCCATCGGCCCCGCCGAGGCTGCGGAGGGCCGATCCGTGCTGTCCCGCCAGAAGCCAGAAATGAATCTCGCGCAGCAACGGCCCTTGCAGGACCGGGAGGGCAAAGGGACGGTCCAGAAGCCGCATCAGACGCCGCGCCACATCGGCGACATCTGCGTCGGTCGGCTCCACTCGGACAGGCTTGCGCGGATCGCCCGGGACCGCCGCTATCTCGACCGCGAGTTCCCGCATAAGGACGGGGTCGAGTTCCAGCGCCAGCGAATAGTAGGGCGTGCCGAGGGTTGCCTGCGTGATCTGGCTGACCGTGGGCACATCGGCCGAGATCAGCAGCGACTCGCCCGGACCGAATTCCAATGTCTCGGCCCCTATCGTGACCCGCTTGGCACCTTGTAACAGCATGGCCACCAGCGGCCGATTGACAGCCACCTGCAATTCGCCGGGCTCCGTGGCGCGGATCGCGGTCAGGCCGGGAATAGGCGTCGACGCTGCCCCGAAACGGTCGGCATGAGTGTCGGCAAAGCTGCGCACAAGGTCGAGAAGCGTTCGGCTCATATGAGCAAGATGAAGGGTGGTGGCGCTTCAGGCAAGACCTGAAGAAGGATCAGGCAAGAAATCCGAACATTCTGGCAAACCCTGTATGGCAAGGCCGATCCAGATTTGCAGGAACAGGCAAGACTACGCGAGGAATCGGCAACAACTGGAGACGCTCTTGCCGCATGTTGTCCCCATCACTTCGGATGAAAGGACTTCCCGCATGACCAAGATCGCACTCGTCACCGGCGCCAACCGCGGCCTCGGCCGCAACATCGCTGTCAGCATCGCGCGGCATGGCCGCGACGTTATCGTCACCTATCGCGGCAACGCATCTCAGGCCCGCGAGGTTGTGGCCGAGATTGAAGCCCTGGGCCGTAAGGCGGTTGCTCTGCAGCTCGATCTCGGCGTGGTCGCCAGCTTCGCGGCCTTTGCCGAGACCCTGCGCGCGGCGCTGAAAGAGACCTGGGGCCGCGACAGCTTCGATTACCTGATCAACAATGCCGGCCACGGCGAATTCGCCATGATCGGCGATACGACCGAGGCGCAGTTCGACGGTCTGTTCGACGTCCATGTGAAGGGCGTCTTCTTCCTCGTTCAGGCGCTTCTGCCGCTCATCGCAGATGGCGGGCGGACCGTGAACTTTTCTTCGGGCCTGACCCGCGTGTCCTATCCGGGCTTCTCGGCCTATGCGGCCGCCAAGGGGGCGGTCGAAATCTTGACCGTCTATATGGCGAAAGAGTTGGGTGCACGCGGGATCACAGTGAACACGGTCGCGCCCGGAGCGATCGAGACCGATTTCGGTGGCGGGCTGGTGCGCGACAATGCCGAAGTCAACGCGCAGTTCGCAGGGATGACCGCGCTTGGCCGCGTAGGGCTGCCCGATGACATCGGGCCAATGGTGGCAAGCCTTCTGGGCGAGGATAACCGTTGGGTTACGGCACAGCGGATCGAGGTTTCGGGTGGTCAGGCGATCTGATCAGTCGGACCCCCGACAACTGAAGCGGGGGGGGGGGGGGGGGGGGGGGGGGGGGGGGGGGGGGGGGGGGGGGGGGGCGGGGGGGGGGGGGGGGGGGGGGGGG